>NZ_CASGGV010000034.1:0-14249 GCF_949319125.1 Frankia sp. Hr75.2
ATAGTAAATGCAATCGCAGAACTTGTGGAAACTCGCGTGCTCCGTACGGTCACGCCACGTATCCCATGAGGCGGCTACGCCCCCATGGTCACCGAGAAGACGGATCGCGTCACCGTTGCCCGCCGGCGGGGCGAACTGGGCGCCTGCCCGCCCGCCTGGCGCAGCACAGCGACAGCGTCGCGCGTCGCGATGTCCACGAGCGTCTCGTCCATGCCCTGATCATCGCCAACACACCGCCACCCAGCGCTCGGCTTCCGCCCGCACCGCCGGGTCGCCCCCGCCAACTCGATCCACTGCAATGTGATCACGCGAGTCGACGCCGATGGCCTGTTCGACTTTTCGATCATCTGGCTACCCAGGCTCCGACGAGCGTTCTGAGCCGAGGTTCGAGGAGGGCGGGGAGCCTCGCTGAAGTGCGGGCAGGACCATCTCGACCAGTGCGGCGACGTCGGCGTCGGCCATCGGCTCGCCGGTCATGCCCATCCGGTGGAGCAGGGTTCCGACCACGACGTCGGTGAAGAACAGGACCCGGGCCTCCGGCTCGCCGAGCGCGTTCTGGAGTGCTAGTCGATACGGGTCCTGCAGCCGCGCGGACAGGATCTCGCGCAGGGCCGGGTCGCTGACGGCGTCACTGAACACGCCGGCGAACGCGTCGCCCACCCCGGGTTCGCCGATCTTCGCCGCGATCCAGCGGATAGCCGAGGACATGATCTCGGCTCGGCTGGCGCCCTCCAGTGGCGCCGGACCGAAGGCGTTCAGAAGGCAGTCCACGATCAGCTCGCCTTTGGACGGCCAGCGCCGATAGATCGTCGTCTTGGCGACACCGGCCGCCGCAGCGATGCGTTCGACGGTGGCGCGCGCGTAGCCGAGCTCATGGACCGTGCTCAGCGTGGCGGCGAACACCGCGGCGTGGACGCCGGCGCGCGGGCGGCCGGGTGGTCTGGCGGAGATGGCCGATGCCATGGACACACGATACCGGTTTTCGCTACCGTAAGTTTCGATACTGAAGGTCGCGGAACTACCTTTCCAGGAGAGACCATGAGCGAGATCATGACTACGGGGCGTCCGTCGGAGCCGGACTGGTTGGAGATGACGGCCGAGGAGCTGGTCGCCTACCGCGACGCGGAGAACCGCTTTCGGGCGTCCAGCGCGGTGCGGGCGATCACCGGGGATCCGGATCCCGGCGCCGCGATTGACTGGCAGGAGGTGGCGCTGCCCGGCCGCAGACTGCCGGTCCGGGTGTATCATCCGGCAGCCCGCGCCGGCGGAGGCGCCGAGCTGCCGTTCGTGCTCCACGTGCACGGCGGCGGGTTCGTGGGTACGGCGGTGCAGAGCGACTGGGTCAACAGCCACCTCGCCGCCCAGGTTCCCGCGGTCGTCGTCTCGGTCGAGCACCGACTCCTCGGCCGGCGAACTCCGCTGTCGGCGGCCGTCGCCGACGGCTGGGACGTGCTCCAGCATGTGCTCCAGGCCGCCGAGCAGTGGGGCATCGACCCGGCGCGGACGGCCGTGTTCGGCGAAAGCTGCGGCGCGTTGATCAGCGCCCTGACCGCCATCCGGGCCAGCGAGTCCGACCTGCATCTCAAAGCGCAGGTGCTGGTCAACCCCGCCGTCGATGTGACCGAGACGATGCTCGCCCACGCCTCGGTCACCCAGCACGCCCGCACCCCGACCCTCGCCGTGCCGGTGCTGCAGCTGTTCCAACGGCTCGCCGTTCCGCCGGGAACCGACCCGCGCGCGCTTTCGCCGCTGTATGCCGACAGCCTGAACGGGCTGGCCCCGGCGCTCGTGGTGGTGCCGACCCACGACCCGCTGGCCGATCACGGCCGCCGCTACGCCGAACGGCTGCGAGCGGCCGGGACGTCGACGCGTCTGACCGAATACCCCGGAGCGGGGCACGCGTTCCTCAGCACCCCGGGCTTGGCGCAGCAGGCCGACGCCGCGCGGGTGGAAATCCGCGAGTTCCTCCGGGCACACCTCGTTGGCTGACGTTGAACCGCTGGAGCCACGACGCGTTGATCCCGGACCTGTGCCGTCCTGTCGTTGACGCCGCCCAGCCTGTCTCGCGCCGCACCGCCCATGAGGCCGTCGACGGGCAGGGATCGCGACCCAATCCACCTGGAGTGAACATGACCGATGACAAGATCGACGGTGCGGCCCTGGACGGTGTGGCGGCTACGTGCCTGTGGACGCTGCGCAACCGCGCCGAGGAGTCGATGCACCCGGGCTCGGCGTTCCACGATCCGCTGGCGGAGCGCCTCTACCGCGGGATCGACTACGATTACGAGCGATTCGGCAAGCTCAGCCAGAGCCATCCGCTGCGCGCGCTCGCCCTAGACATCGCCATCCGCACCTATCTGGACCGGCGCCCCGCCGCCACGGTGGTCGCCCTCGGCGAGGGTCTGCAGACCACCTACTGGCGCCTGGGACGGCCTGGCATCAACTGGCTGTCCGTGGACCTGCCACCCGTGATCGACCTGCGCCGACGTCTACTCCCCCAGGAGCCACGCATGACCGCGATCCCGGCCTCGGCGCTGGACCACACCTGGATGGACGCTCCCGATCCGGCGCACGGCGTGTTCATCTCCGCCGAGGGACTGTTCATGTACTTGGAACGCGGCCAGGTGATGACCCTGATTGCCGAGTGCGCCGCGCGGTTCCCCGGCGGGCAGCTGTTCTTCGATTCGATACCTGCTTCGCTCAGCAAACGGACGATGAAGGGCTACCGCCTGTCGGCCCGCTACACCGCGCCGCCCATGCCGTTCAGTCTGTCGGTCTCCGAGGCCGCCCGCCTGCCCGCGCAGATCCCCGGCGTGGCCACAGCCGAAGACCTACAGCCGCCGCTCGGCCGCAGGGCATGGCGGTCGAGAACACTCCGGAAGATCGCGGTCCTGCCCGGCCCGCGCGATCTGCGCCCGTCGATCGTCCTGTTGAGTTTCGCCGCCCCTCCCGAACAGTAGGCCCGGTGCGCTGCCCAGCGAGTTCGGGCGGCGTACGGGCTGCCCTGCACGCAAGGGAGTATGGGTCACCCGTTTCCCTTGAAAAGCTCGGCGATTTTCTTTCCGCCCTGGCCAGCTAGCCAGCCAGGTCTCGAAACTCATCAGCCCCGGATGCAGCTCGACCTTCGGACCCCGGGCAAGGACGGCCTGCTTTCGGCCTGGCCATCTGCGCGTGGCGAGCGGGCCCCTACGCGACGCTGGCGGCGTGCGGTGGGTGGTCGCGCTAGCTTTAGCGGAGATCGAGTACGGGCGGTCGCCCTGCTGCTTCTTCCCCCGTCTGTCTCGTACTCGGCTGGACGTACGTGGTCAACGACCAGAAGGTGTCCGCGATCGGCCGCTACCTTCGCCACATCCTTGGACCCCGCATGGATGCCGGAGAACAGCACGACCTGCTCGGCCGGGAGTCGGAGCGCTGTCGGGATGCCGCTCACCGCCGCTGCCAGCGCGCCCAGCTCGGCGTCAACCTGGCACTGTTCCGCGGCTCCAGCGTCGGCACGCTCGGTTCGCAGATCCTGGTCGAGACGTCCTCACCCGCCGCGACCGATCATCCAGTCAGCTACGGCATCAAACTCGCGGCCGTTGTCGCACCCAGCTCCCAGCACGCCTCTCGATCCTTCGCGTCGAGCGCGCCAGTTACCGTCACAGGGTCTCGGAGACGCTTCCACTTCAGGCCGGTCACGATCGTCTCAACGCTTCGAACGGCGCCAACGGTGTCGGAGCCACCGTGGACGTACAGGGCGTACGGCCGTCCGACAGTCGCTTCCAAGATCGGATAGTAAACGCAGTCGCAGAAATGCGCCGAACCCTGGTCACGACGTCGTCACGACCCGGAGTCCCTACGACTCTCCGCCGGCCGACCGACCGGACACGATCTTCCTGTCGGCCGACCGCGACGCCCTGTCCGCGGCGCGGAGGCCGTGGGGCCGCGGCCCGGCGGGACCACGATCGCGGCAAGCGCGTGATCCGCGCTCAGGACGCCGTCGGGATACCGTGGACGCATGGCGGCGCCACGCACCACTACGGTCACGGTTCCGATCACTGTCGAGTGCGACGAGGACGGCGTCTGGTGCGCACATGCGCAGCTACGTCCTGGAGTAGGTGCCCACGGCGAGGGAGCCACCGAACAGGATGCACTGGACGATCTACGCGAGGCGCTCGTCGGGCTGATCGAGGAGTTCGGGGTTCCCCGAGAGTTGTCCGTCACCGTAGCGGCCTGATGCCGTCAGTGCCCTCCGTCCGAGGCATTCGGGTGGTCCACGCGCTGGAGCGTCAGGGCTTCAAGGTGGCGAGGGTCAACGGCAGCCATCACATCATGCGGCACCCGGACGGGCGTGGCACGACGGTCCCGGTGCACGGTACGCGCGACCTTGCGAAGGGCACCCTGCGCGGCATTCTCCATGACGTCGGCCTGACGATCGACGAACTCGCCCCGTAACAGCCTGTTCCGGGTCATGCGGGCTCAGGCTGGCCGTGACCGCTGCCCCGAGCTCCCAGCAGGCCTCGCGTACCGCGACATCCGCTTCGCCGACGATCGACAGCGGCTCGCGCAGACGCTTCCACTTCAGCCCTGTCGTGCAGCCCTGTCGTGATGATCTCGACTCCGCGGATCGCACCTGGGCCGGCCCTTGGTCGACCGCCTGGTCGGCTCGGAGATCCACAACTTCAGGGAGCTCAGGCCAGCCTCCGCAGGCACCTCGAAGATCCGCGCCCCGTTCGTCTTCGATCCCTGGCGCTGCGCCATCCTGCTGGTCGGCGACAGGTCGGGCGACTGGTCCGGCTGGTACCACACGGCAATCCCACGGGCAGAGACGCTGTACGTCGAGTATGTGAAGGAACGGGAAGCCGAGGAGGGCAGCTCGTGACCAGATTCCCCCGATGGAACGAGGTCCGTGCCGGCCTCGTCGCCGACGCCGGCGGCGACAAGGCCCTGACCGACGCCCGCAGGCTCCAGCAGGCCTACATCGACGGCCACCGCCTCGCCGACCGACGCAGACTCCTCGGCCTGACCCAGACAGATGTCGCCGAACACATGGGCGTCAGCACAAGCCGGATCTCCCAGCTCGAACGCGGCGGAGTCTCCAGCAAACGGCCCGGGCCGGGTCATCCGGTGGCAGGCATGCCTCGACATCCGCGATCGCCTGCGCGGTGGCGCCGAAGGGGACCGCCACTACCTGAGCCACACTGATCCTGGACATGCGCCACGCTGCCGCATTGCACGGTGCGGGGGCCAGCCTGGATGGCTGCGCTGCTCGTCGAGGCCGCGGCCCCGCCCTGCCCGGTCGTGCTCGCCGTCTGATGCACTGGTCTGACCGAGGCGATCAGCAAAAGCGCCACCTGACGATGCGTGATGCGTGAATAGTAGATGTGTGGTCGCTTGGGGTACTGGTCGGCGGGGTTCGCCGGTAGGTCGACGGCGCCCGAGTGCTCGCCGTACTCGTCCGTCCCGAGGCCCTCGACCGAGGAGGCGTCGGGCTAGGTCGTCGGCGCGTGAGCGGGCGTCTTTCTGGCTGGCGGGAGTGGCCTTCGGCGGCTTCTTCGTCGCCGGGCTCGTCCAGGACCTTGTGGGCGCGTGGGGGTGGTGGTCGCTGCCAGTCGGGATTCTCGTAATGCTCGCGACGGCAGTGGCGTTGTTCGTGGCGCGCGCTCGCGGGATCCGCGAGAGCGGGCGCCGGGCGGCTGTGGCCGCCATCGACGCACTGAATCCGACCGAGTTCGAGCATCATGTCGCGGATCTTCTGAGGCGTGACGGCTGCTTGCAGGTGCGCGTGGTCGGAGGTCGTGGGGACGGGGGCGTGGATGTGCTCGCCCACACCCCCCGGATGGCCCGGATCGCGGTGCAGTGCAAGCACTACCCGGGTCGCTCTGTGGGTCCGTCCGCGGTGCGGGACTTTAACGGCTGCGCGTGGACGGATCACCGTGCCGATGTCGCGTTACTGGTCACCTCGGGCCGGTTCACCCCCGCGGCCGCGGAGTTCGGCCGCCGTCACCGCATCCAGATGATCGACCGGGAGGTGCTCAGCCGGTGGATGGCCGGCGAGCGGGTCCTCCACCGCGCCCCTGCGCCCTGATGTGACACGGCCGGACACATGGCGTTGGGCCGTCTTGATACGGTTTGTGTTGCCTTCGACGACGCCGGAAATGGGGGTTCGGCTAGACCGGCGAGCACGGCGTCACGGGCAGCTTCGCCATCGCGCTGCCGTCGCCACACGACGGCGGTCGCGAGCGCCGTTTTGGCATTATTGAAACCGCATTTTCGGTCCGACGCCTCGTCGCTGAGCACCCTGCAACACCCACCCGAACAGAATTGAGATGGAGATGACCGAACAGATCGGCTACGACAACTTCGACTTTGGACACCAGCCCGAGGTGGACTTTGCGCTGAACCCCGAGCCGCGGTGCCCCTGTCTCCTACTGCTGGATGTGTCTGTGTCCATGAGCGGTCAGCCCATCCAGGAACTCAACGCTGGCCTCAGGGCATTCCAGGATGAACTCACCGCAGACAGCCTCGCCGCGAAGCGCGTCGAGGTCGGGATCATCACCTTCGGACCGGTGCAGGTGGCGACCGACTTCGTGTCCGCCTCGGCGTTCACAGCGCCCGAGTTGCACGTACAGGGAGCCACCCCGATGGGTGAAGCCATCACCCGAGGGCTGTCGTTGCTCCGTGACCGCAAGACCGAATATCGGAATAACGGGGTGAAGTACTATCGTCCATGGGTCTTTCTGATCACAGACGGGACGCCGACGGATAACTGGCATGCGGCCGCCCAAGCTGTGCAGGAGGGCGAGGCTGCGAAGGAGTTCGCGCTTTTCGCTGTCGGAGTTCAGGGCGCGAACATGGACATCCTCGGTCGGATCGCCGTCCGACAGCCGCTCGCGCTGCAGGGACTCAGGTTCCAGGAGCTCTTCCAGTGGTTGTCTGGCTCCCTGGGATCGGTCTCCCGTTCGGCCGTCGGCACCGAGACAACCCTCGCGGCACCTACCGGGTGGGCCGCCGTTTGACCTGGCGCGTCATCGCGAGGTCCGAAGTCGGTACCTCGCACATCAAACGAAGTCTGCCCTGCGACGACGACTGCCTCATCGCGCAGTATCCTCTCCGGGACGGCGGCGAGCTGCTCGCGGTCGTCGTCGCGGATGGTGCCGGCAGCGCCCAGCACGGTGGCAAAGGCGCACAGGTCGCGATAGCAGCTGTGGCAGCGGCTCTCCAGTCACACATGGGCGAATCAGAGAACACGCTGGATGCCAGCCTGGCCGAGATCCTGGTGACGGCAGCACACGACGAAATCGAATCCAGAGCCGCGAGCGACAACCTCCGGCCTCGAGACTTTGCCTGCACCCTGCTTGGTGTGTTCGCTGCACCGAGACTTGGCACGATGGCCTTCCAGATCGGAGACGGCGGAATCGTCCTCGACATCGGGAACGGGCTGGAACTCGCCGTGGTTCCCATGGCCGGAGAGTACGCCAACATGACGCACTTCATCACGCAGGAAAACTTTCGCGAGATCCTCGCCGTCCGAACCTTTGATTCCATGGCAACAAAAATCTCGGCATTCACTGATGGCCTGCAGGGAATCGCGCTCGACCTCACCGCAGACGCACCACATGAGCCATTCTTCATGCCTTTCTTTACGAAGCTCGAAGCTGCCGCGGGTGAAGACGAAGAAGTTCTGCTCGACAAGCTCAGCCTGGCTCTGGCGCGGTTCCTGCAAGGGCCGCAGGTCAACGAACGTACTGACGACGACAAGACACTCGCCATCGCGGTCTGGCTCGGCAGCGTCGACTCGACCGCGGCCAGTGGCGAACCAGGTAAATCGGGCACGTCGGCGTGAGCACGACCCGGCTGTTCACGTCGACCGGTAAAGAACTTTCCCTCGGCCTGACTCTCGGCAAGGGCGGCGAAGGTACCGTTCATCAGATCAACGGAGACCCACGCCACGTCGCGAAGGTATACCACACGATCCCCGACGGCGGCCGACAGGAGAAACTTCGGGTGATGGCCTCCCTCGGAGATGCCGATATCCAGAAATTTGTCGCCTGGCCAGTGGAGACCCTGCATGTACAGCGGGGAGGTCCCGTCCGGGGTTTTGTCATGCCGATCGCGGGTGCCTACGTCCCCGTTCACCAGCTCTACAACCCAGGCCACCGCAAGCAGGAACAGCCCCAACTGTCGTGGAAGCATCTGCTGGTCACGGCGCGGAACACGGCGGATGCCTTCGCCGCGGTCCACCAGCGCGGACTGGTCGTGGGTGACGTCAACGAGAACTCGGTGATGGTCGCCCCAAGTAACGGGCATGTGATGCTGATCGACGCGGATTCATTTCAGGTAAACGCGCATGGCCGAGTCTTTCCCTGCCTGGTGGGAGTCCCAGATTTCACCCCACCCGAGCTGCATGCGGTCGGCGACTTCAACCGGATGATCCGAACCGCCAACCACGACAGCTTTGGTTTGGCAATTCTGATCTTCCAGCTGCTCCTTGGCGGACGTCACCCCTTCGCGGGCCGCCCGCTCCGCAACGACGTCGGCAACGACATGTCCGTCGATATCAGTCAGTTTCGGTTTGCCGACGCTCTGGACAACGACAGGCGCGGGCTGGTCCCACCACCGATAGCCGTCCCGGTCACCATCCTTCCTGACGTGATCCACGGCATGTTCACTCAGGCGTTCACCGAGCCCGGAATCCAGCGCAGGCCGACCGCTCGGGAGTGGGTATCGGCTCTCGACAGGCTCCGACCGCAGACAGCCGTATGCCACGTCAACGCACACCACGCCTACCTGGCGCACGTGGGGGCATGCCCCTGGTGTTCCCTCGACAGTTCGGGAATCGTGCATTTCGTCAGGGCGCAGGTCGCCGCGAAGGTGCAGGCTGCGCGGGTCACTATCGGAACGTTGTGGGCACAGATATCCGCGGTCCCGCCTCCGGAGGAAATCGCCGCACCACCAGGCACCGGGATTAAGCCTGTCGCGCGGCCACTTCCGCCAACGGTGCACTCAAAGGCAACACCATTCTTTGTCTGGCCGGTCGTCGTCGGACTGGTTTTTGCGTCGATAGTAGTCGCCGGTGCGCCTGGGCTTTTGGCGTTGGTATTGCCCGTTCTGGCGAGCCGCTGGCTCAAGCACCGCAGTGAGCCCAGGAACCAGGAGAGGAACGTGCGCCTGCTGGCCAGAAAACAAGCGCGAGATGCGCATGCAGCCGCGGTTCGCGAGGCGGAGGAAGCCGGCCCTGCAGGGTTTCAGAATCTCTATGATTCGCTTTCCAGGATCTACTCTGAGTACACCGTGGAAATCTCCAGGAGTGAGGGACAGACACTTGCGGAATTTGACCGCACCGTACGGGACCGTCAGCTGCGCCGCCATCTGGAACGACAGTACGTCAGCAGTGCCTCGATCAGGGGAATCGGCCCGAACCTCAAGCAGCGGCTTGTCGCGTACGGTGTCAACACCGCGGCAGATGTGAACCAGGCCAGGGTGATGGAAATACCCGGATTCGGGGACGTAAAGACCGGATCCCTGGTCGCTTGGCGTGATTCCTGCGAACGTACTTTTCGCTACAATCCGCAGGACCCTGCCATACCCAAGGAGCGAGAGCAGGCCCTCGCAGTCTACGAAAGGCGCCGCAGGTCCATCGAGAACGATCTCCAGCGCGGTCTCGCAGAACTCCAGCGCCGCAGCCGGCTCGGGCCAGAGGCGCGTGCCGACCTTGAACAGAAGCTGGCTGCCTCGGTCTGGCGACTCACCCAAGCGGACGCCGATCTGGCGGCTCTCTAACGAGGCTCAACGCAGCCCTCCTCTAGCAAGGCTCGCAAGCTGCGGAGCGCAGGCCGGCGAGGTTGTTGCGTAGCAGCTCGGTCTTGCCGATCCCCTGTCCTTCCGAATCGCGTTTAATGTCCGCGATCAGGGCGTTGATGCGCTTCGGGGTCCTGCGGTCCTGGCCCTGCCAGTACAGGCGCGCCGACGCCTCGGCCCGGCGCCGCTGCGGGCGTTGTTCGAAGCTCAGACCTTGACACCACCAGCCCCGACCTCATTACACGGCCTTGCGGTTAGCCCTGCTCATCGAGCCCGCCGAACCGCGGCACGGCCACCCGAATTCTCCTGATCCTGTTCCACCAGTCCCTCGCGTTCCACGTGCCGACTGATCACGCCGACATCAGGTTAGCGGCGGCCGTGGCGCCGAGTTCCCAGCAGGCCTCGCGTACCGCGGCGTCCACTTCGCCGACGATCGACAGCGGCTCCCGCAGGCGCTTCCACTTCAGCCCCGTGGTGATGGTCTCGACGCCACGGATCGCGCCGGTGGTGTCGCTGTTGCCATGGACGTAGAGCGCGTACGGCCGGCCTACGGTTGCCTCAAGCACGGGATAGTAGATCTGGTCGCAGAACTTGCGGAAAGTCGCGTGCCTCATACGGTCACGCCACGTGTCTCACGACGCTCGCCGTCACGGGCCGCGTGGCCATCGTCCCGGTCGGACGCGATCACGCGCGGGGCCCCGGTGACACCGCGTTCTGCCCCGGAACGCCCTGCCGGGCTATGTGCCCGCCTAATCCTCCTGCCCCTGGCCGTCTGCCGGCGGTTGCCAGCTGTCGGGTACACCCGCGTGAACCGGCCGGATCGGCTCGCCGGCAGTCGGCATGCGCTGGCTAGCTTCCGGCGTGGCTGATCTGGAGGACCTGGCTGGCAGGGCGATGAAGGCGAGGACCGCGGCGAGGCCGAGAAGCAGACCGCTGACGCCTACGGCAGTCGCATACCCGGCAGCGAGAGCGGCGCGGGCGCCGCCATCATGACGGCCGGTCACCGCGATCGCCACGGTCGCCAGGGCCGCGAGGCCGATCGAGCCTCCGATCTGACGTGAGCTGGTGATCAGTCCAGCGGCCATCCCCGCCTCGGCCGGAGCGATACCAACTGTCGCGGCAGTCCCCATCGGAACCACGCACAGGCCGATTCCGGTGCTCGTCACGATCGAGGGCCCAAGGATGGAAATGAGGAAGCTCCCGTGTGCTCCGAGTACCGCGGCGAACCAGCCGAACCCGACTGCGGCCAGCGCCCCGCCAACAGCCAGGAGGAGGCGTCCCTCGACCCGTGTCGCCAGGCGGGACGCCGTGGTCGACCCGAGCAGCATGCCGGCGCAGAACGGTAGGAATGCGGCCCCCGTGGTTGCCGCCGAATAGTCCAGCACCTGTTGGAGGTAGAGCGAGACGAAGTAGAAGGCAGCGAACTGGCCGGAGAACAGGAGCAACACGAACAGGTTGGCGACGACGACTGAGCGATGGGTGAGCAGCCGCATCCGCAGCAGCGGCGCCGACACGCGGGTCTCGACCACGGCGAAGGCCGTGAGCAGGAGCATGGCCACGCCAAGGGTGAGCAGCGTCGTCGCCGATCCCCAGGGGTGGATGTCCGTGCGGGTGACTCCGAGGACCAGCATCGAGGTTCCGGCAGTGGCCAGCAGCGCTCCGACGACATCCGGCCGCGGCGCCGGCCCTTCCCGACGATCAGCGGGGATGCCGCGGCGGGCTGCCGCCAGCAGGAACCCCATGATGGGCACGTTCAGGAACAACACGATCCGCCAGCCCGCCCACTGGGTCAGCACTCCCCCGGCAAGCACGCCCACCGCGCCTCCGACCGCGGCTGCCGCTCCCCACAGCCCGAGCGCCCTGGCCCGCTCCGGCCCGGCGGGGACGTATACCGTGATGAGGGTGAAGGCGATGGGAGCGAGGACGGCCGCGCCGACACCCTGCATGGCCCGGAAAGCAATGAGCTCCCCCGAACTCTGGGCGAGCCCTCCGGCCAGACTCGCCACCCCGAAGACGACGAGCCCGGCCAGCAGCGCCCGGCGCCTCCCGACCATGTCGCCGATCCGGCCGCCCAGCATGATCAGGCCACCGAACGTCAGCGAGTAAGCATTGACCACCCAGGTCAGGCCGCTTGGGCTGAAGTCGAGCGCGGACCGGATGTGCGGCAGCGCCACGTTCACCACCGAGGTGTCCAGCGCCACCATCGCCTGTACCAGCAACACGACCACGAGAAGCCACCGGGCGGACTGCTCGGACGGGTACCCCGGGATTGCCCGGTCCGCCGGGGTGGTGGGAACAATGGTCCGGGAGTCCGTCACGCCCGCCTCTCCAACCGGGAGCCGAGGCGCAGTGCGATGCTCATCAGATCGCTCGGAGCATCCAGTTCGAAGCGGTGCCAGCGATTGCGCGGAACGACGAAGCCGGTCCCGGCAGCCAGGGTGACCACAACCTGCGCGCCCTCGGCCTCCCCCTGCCTCAGATAGAGGCGGGCCTGCCCGGACAGTACGCACACAGCCTCGTCGCTTTCGGGATGTACTTCCCAGTGGTCGCTGTGGACGTCGTGGTCGGTCTCCGCGTGCGTGAGGGCGACCGTCCAGCCCTCGTCATCGGCATCCATCCGCCGTTCTTCGACGGTGACAGCCCTGCCAGGGCGCAGGCGCAGCACAGCGGTGAGCAGGTCGACAGGAGTCAGGTCCATCGGCGGGCCTCCTGGGCACGTGCGAGGGGTCTCCGGCATGACGGCGGTTGGACTGGGAGCGCGCCGACCGATCGACGGCGACTTTAGGAACATGTTCGAAAAGTAGCTCAGGCAGCCCTTGGAGTCGAGCAGCGACCAACAACGTGATCCAGGACACTCACCGGCAGCGCCGTCGAGCCGGGGCATGATGAAACCGTGACAGCGGCAGATCCCTCGGCCCCGGCTCGCGGGCGGATGGGTCGCCCGCCGCGCACCTCCCGCGCGGACATCATCGCGGCGGCCCGCCGCTTGATCGACCGGGACGGCTGGGAAAAGTTGACCATGCGCCGACTCGCCGCGGAGGCCGGCACCGCGTCGACGACTCTGTACCACCACGTCCGCGACAAGGACGACCTGCTCACACAACTCCTGGACGACTATGCGGAGCAGATGCCCCGCCCTGCCATGCCAGCCGACCCACGAGAACGCATCATCACGGCCGCGACGGTCATCCGGGAGACGCTGGCCGCCTGGCCGTGGGTCGTCGGGGTTCTGATCCAGGACGATCAGGTGGGCCGGGCAGCGCTGTGGATGGTGGAAACGCTCCTTGCCGGGGCCATCGAGTGCGGATGCACACCGGAGCAGGCCGTCGACCTGTACCGGAGCATCTGGTACTACACCGCCGGCGAGATCCTCGTCCGGGCAAACCGTGACCAACAGCGAGCCGAAAAGCGCGGTCCGGCCCGGCGCGACGACCTCATACGCGGGGCCGACGCCACCGAGTTGCCGCACCTCGCGGCGCTCGCGGAACGCTGGGCCAGCCTGGCCAGCCGGGACACCTACTCGCTCGGCCTGCGCAACCTCGTTGACGGATTTCTCCGAAACCTGCCAGACCGCGGCGAACCCGACCGTGCGTAGCAGGACCTGGTACGACTGCCATCCAGGTCGTTCGCCGCCATTGCGTTGTCGACCGTCATCCCAGGCGATCCACGACAGCGTGACTACGACATCAGGCTCGCGGCGGTAGCGGCACCCAATTCCCAGCAGGCCTCGCGGTCCTTCGCGTCCGGCGTGCCGATCACTGTCACGGGCTCACGCAGGCGCTTCCACTTCAGACCGGTGGCGATCGTCTCCACGCTGCGGACCGCGCCAGCGGTGTCGGAGTTGCCATGGACATACAGGGCGTACGGCCGACCAACGGTTGCTTCCAAGCATGGGTAATAGGCTTGATCACAGAAGTACCGAGAAGTCAGGTACACCGCGCGACCACGCTACGTGACCAATGGGGTCGGCTCCATGGTCGGACGGGTCGGGAGGGCAGCCCGACGACGCCGGCGCTGCCGAATGCTCACCAAGATCGACGCCCGCGAAAGTACAGTACCGTACTGATCGGTGTCAGGCTCCAAGACCCCTCAAGCTATTCGCAGTTTCGCGGTGCGGGCTACACTCCGGTCCCCCGGAGATCTTCTGGTTTTCGGGAAGAACCATGACGATCCATACGCGGGTCCGATGACTGAGCCGGCAGGGTGCTCGACGTCGATCAGAACGTGGCCAACGCCGCAGCACGGCTCCACGTGTCGGACCGGCGCCCGGCACACGACGCCTTGATCGCCGCCACAGCCCAGGTACACAGCCTCGTACTCGTCACCCGTAACGAGTACGACTTCGCTCCCATGAGAGTTCCGCTCGTGAATCCCTGGAGGGAGTAGATGTGAGCAGGCGGCCAGCTCCGGCGGCGCTGGCCGCTTGACAGCTTCGACAAGCCGACCGACTCCAACGAGGCACGGACCCG
>NZ_CASGGV010000035.1:0-13629 GCF_949319125.1 Frankia sp. Hr75.2
CGTTTTCTGCGGTAGTGCGGCCGGTGAACCGGCCGGGGGACACCCGGACAGCGGGGCGACTCGGGGTGCTTTTCTGCGATAGGGGCGATGTGACGGACGGTGGCGCCGCCCCGGGACAGGATCGTCAACGGATGTGACACCGACCCCGGTTCTCTGCTCCGTTCCTACCGAACCCCCGGCACCACGTGGCGCGTCCGGCCAGGAACTTGCCCGGCCACAGGTACAGGCGGTTGATCAGCCCGATGACGTGACTGGTCGGATCGTCGAGCTGGATGTTGCTGGCCATTAGGGCTGGAGCACGTAGCGACCGCGCACCCCGCCCTTCGCCATGGCCCGGTGGGCGTCGGCGACCTGGTCCAGCGGCACGACCGTGTGCACTCGGGTCGGAAGTTCGCCGGACGCGGCGCGGGCGAGCAGGTCGCCCAATCGCGGGCCGTCGGGGTGCGTTACCACGACGGCTACGGTGATCCCGCGCTCCGTGGCCGGCACGGCGTTCGGCCGGATACCGACGAACGCCCCGCCGTCGCGGACCAAGGCGAGACCCTGTTCCTGCAGGGCGGCACCGTCGGCGACCGCGTCCCAGCCCGACTCGGCGTGTGTGGTGAAGCCGGCGCCGAGGCTACGGACGAACTCCTCGTCCTCGGCTCGGGCCAGGCCGGTCACCCGCCAGCCGCGGTCCTGCGCGAGCGAGGCGACGTACCCCCCGACCGCGCCGGCCGCCCCGGTCACCAGCAGCCGGTTACCGCCGGTGGGCGCGTCGCCGAGCAGGTCGACGATCTGCGCCGCAGCCAGCCCATTGAGCGGCACCGTCGACGCCGCGACCAGGTCCAACCCGTCGGGCACGACGGCGAGGTCGGCGGCCGGCACGACGAGCTGCTCGGCGTAGGTGCCGAAGTCGCGGTCGAACCCAACCACCAGACCGGCGCCCCGGGTACCGACGGCCAGATCCACGCCGCGGCCGGTGGCTACGACGATGCCGGCGAAGTCCCAACCCAGGCCGGTACGCTCCGGCTGATTGATCAGCCCCATGGCATGGAAGAAGCCACCCGCGACCCCAAGGTCGACGGGGTTGACCGGCGCAGCGGCGATCTCGACCCGGACCTCGCCGGGCCCGGGCTCGGCAACGGGAACGTCAATAATCTCGATCGAGCCGGGTCCGCCCGGGGTGCGCACGACGGCGGTGCGGAAGGTGGACATGCTCATGGGTTCGCTCCCTGTGGGCTTGTGTTCGACGGTCATCCCACATCACTATTGAGGGATAACTCTCCACTAGGAAGTACGCACCTCACAGTGCGTAGGGCACCGCCCGGTAGGAAGGAGTAGCCGATGCCAACACTGACAGCAGCCCAGAAGCGGGCACACGCGCAGGCAGACTACGACGCGTTCCTGGCACGCTGCCCCAGCCGCCAGCTACTCGACAGGATCTCCGACAAGTGGGTGACGCTGGTCCTGGCGGCTCTCGGCAGCGACGGCCCGCACGCCCCCGGCAGCAACCGTGTCGGCGAGCCGCGAGCGATGCGCTACTCGGAGTTGGCCCGCCGGCTGGCCGGGGTCAGCCAGAAGATGCTCACCCAGACGCTGCGCTCCCTCGAGCGCGACGGCCTGGTCACCCGCACCGTGACGGCGACCGTGCCGGTCACCGTCACATACGAGCTGACCGACCTGGGTCTCTCGCTCCACCACATGATGCGCGGCATCAAGGATTGGGCCGAGGCGCACATGGACGAGGTGCTCGCCAATCGCGAGGAGTACGACACCCGCGTCGCCTGAACACCGACCATCAGCACAGCGGAGGCCGTCACATCAACCCCTCCTGGATCCTCACCAGGCCATCGGCGTCTGACGGGCCGGTCTTGCAGTCGATGTCCGAAGACATCTGTGCCGGTGTCCGGACCCGCGTGCACAGTGGGCCGCGCCGTCCTCGTAGTCGAGCTCAAGCCTCAGTCCGTCTCCTCCCGCATCCACTGGCTTGCCGCCCGATCGCCTCGGCGACCAGGCTCTGTACTCCAGCCCCCAGGAGATGGATAAGAGACCATGCCTGCCGTTCCAGTCCCACGTGTGGAAAGCGGCGATGACCGTGACCCCGCCGCAGCGACGAGGACCAGTTACAACCGCATCGCCCGGGACTATGCAGTCCGCACCGCAGAGGTCTCGGATGAGTTGGCCGCGTGGAGATCAGGTTTCCTTGACCTGCTACCGGCCGCGGCGTTGATCGCGGATCTCGGTTGCGGGCCAGGCCGTGACCTCGCGGTCTTCACCCACGCCGGGATGGCCGCGGTCGGCATCGACCTGTCCGAGCAGATGCTACGGCTGGCGCGGGCCGCCGGTGGCCGTGCGGCCGCCGGCGACATCCGCCGCCCGCCTCTGAAACCGGCGGCCTTTCACGGCCTGTGGTCCAACGCCGCACTGCTGCATGTCCCACGCCCCGAGGTCGCCAGCACGCTGCGCGCCTGGCGATCGCTGCTGCGCAACAGTGGGGTGCTGAGTCTGTCCACGTCCCTCGGTGGCAGCGAGGGCTGGGAAGCCGCTCCCTACCGGGACGACTATCCACCGTCGGTCCCGCTCCGACGCTGGTTCGTGCACCACGACCGTGACGACCTGCTGAACATCATCGAACAGGCCGGCTTTGCGCTTCGTACCGTGCGGGAGGAGCAGCGGCGCATGACCTGGTTGCAGGTGAGGGCCGTCGCCACCTGGATTCAGTGAGACGGTCCGATCCTCCTGTCGATGTCCAAACTCGTCTGTGCTGGGTGGTGCGGTGACGGCGACATGTCCATCTGGGGTACACCCCAACACCACACGATCAACTCGCACGTAGAGCGTCAGGTTAGGGTCCTTGGCGAGGTTTCTTGACATCTGTCCGGCAGGTTCTTAGAGTCCAGCCTGACATTTCCGGGTGCGGAAGGGGTTCGAGGCGGATGCGGGTCGGATACGTCAGGGTCAGCAGCGTCGACCAGAACACCGTCCGGCAACTCGACGGGGTCGAGGTCGAACGGGTGTTCGTCGACACCGCGTCCGGGAAGGACACCGCCCGGCCGAAGCTCGACGAGCTGCTCGCGTACGTCCGCGACGGCGACACCGTGCTCGTGCACTCCATGGACCGCCTCGCCCGCAACCTCGACGACCTGCGCCGCCTCGTGCGGACCCTGACCGGCAAGGGCGTGCGGGTCGAGTTCGTCAAGGAGAGCCTCGCCTTCACCGGCGAGGACTCGCCGATGGCGACGCTGTTGCTCTCCGTCATGGGCGCGTTCGCCGAGTTCGAACGCGCCCTCATCCTCGAACGCCAACGCGAAGGCATCGCCGTCGCCCGCCAGCGCGGCGCCTACACCGGCCGCAAGCCCGCCCTCACCCCCGACCAGGCCCGCGAGCTGTCCGAACGCGCCGCCGCCGGCGAGCGCAAGTCCGACCTGGCCCGCGAGTTCGGCATCAGCCGCGAAACCGTCTACAACTACCTACGAGCTCCGGCCCCGTCGAAGGCCACGTCAACCGCAAAATGATCAAAAGGCAGATGTACGGCCGCGCGAACTTACCTGCTCCACAAACGCGTCTTGCTCACCCCATGATCGACAGCGGCGTCCGAAGAACCACAAGATCTGTTGCCCGACGCGGGGTGGGCGGTGTGCTGCACGCTCGGCCAGGGCACCGCCGGCTTACCGGCGAGCAGAGGAACCCGTGGCAACTGTTGCACCTTCCGAGGTCGGCCGCAGCCGCGCGACGGTATACCTGGCCGAAGTGGCGAACAGGCTTACCGCCCGCATGACCGCCGGCTCCACGCTGGTCAGCCGGTTCGTCCACCGAACGGTGACGAACCCGAGCAGGCCACCCACGTCGGGCAGCGGGATCACCATCGCCGAGCCGATTTTGAGCTGGTCCACCCGCTCGGCCGGGATGAGCGGTGTGCCGGTGGGGTCCGCGATGAAGATCGGCTCCCGCAGCTGGGACAGTGCCCGCAGCGCCGCCTCGTCGTCGGGCGTGGCCCGGGCCCCTACCCGGGGCAACGGCTCGGTTCCCGCGGCGACCGACCAGCCTGCCGCTTCGAACACCGTCGCCCCCGGCATCTTCGCCACCATCACGCCGACGGCGTCCGAGCCGGTGACGATGTGGATCACCTCGGCGATCAGTGTGGCCGCGGCGGGCAGGTCGTCCGGGTGCCAGAACTGGTCGAGTCTGCTGAGCGCACCGGCGACGTCCTCGCTCATCAGGCGCTCCCGGCGCGCGTCGCAGAGTCTGATCGTCTGGGACGCGAGGCAGCACAGCGCCCGGCGCTGACCCGGGGCCAGCCGCCGGGGCAGACGGTCCGCGACGCACAGCGCACCGAAGGCGTGCCCGCCCATGGTCCGCAGCGGCGCCGCGGCGAGGAAACGCAGCGGGACGCGCGGGTCGGCCCGGACCACGTGCGCGAAGCGCAGATCCCGCGACGCGTCGGGGACTTCGAGGTACTCGCCGGACCAGACCGCGTGGGAGGCCACGCCCACCCGGCCCGCCAGCCCGGCCGCCTTCAGGCCATGACTGGACTTGAACCACTCCCGCTCGGCGTCGACGAAGGAGACATAGGCGTAGGTGCAGTCCGCGACCTGGGCGGCGAGTTCGACGATCTCGTCGAACTCGGGCTCCGCGGCGGTGTCGAGGATCCGGTGGTTGCGCAGCGCGGCCAGCCGGGAGTCCTCGTCAGCGGGGATGGGCGCGGCGAGACCGCCCGTGGACCAGCGTTCCCTGGCCCGCGGCGGTACCTCACCGGGCGGCGGCCGCGACTCCCCGGATCCCCCGGACTTCCCAGACACCGTGCCGGTGGTTCGAGGCCCACCGTCGGCGGCGAGCAGCGGGGCGAGGTCCCGTGCCGGCAGCGGGGGTGAGAGCTTGTAGCCCTGCAGGACGTCGCAGCCGAGCTCGGTCAGGATCCGCTCGCCGGCCTCGTCCTCGACACCCTCGCCGACAACGCGCAACCCGAGGCGATGCCCGAGGTCGACGACCGACCGCACGATCGCGACGTCCAGCAGACTGCCCTGGGCATCGACGACGAAGCTTCTGTCGATCTTGATCTCGTCGAAGGTCAGCACCTTGAGGATCTCCATGGAGTTGTAGCCGGTCCCGAAGTCGTCCATCGACAGCTTGACCCCGAAGACCCGCAGCTCACCGAGCATCGCGGCGGCCCGCGCAGGCTGGGAGACGAGAGCGTTCTCGGTGATCTCCAGGGTGAGGGCATCCGGGGGGAGATCGTAGGCTGCCAGCCGCTCGGCGACGATCCGCGGAAGCTCGTCGACGACCAGCAGCCGGGGCGACAGATTGGCCGAGACGGTCAGCGGTATCCCCTCCGACCGCCAGCGGGCACACTGGCGCAGCGCCTCGTCGAGTTCCCACCAGGTCAGCTCGACGATCAGCGAGGAGCGTTCGGCCATCGGCAGGAACGATCCGGGGGGCAGCAGGCCACGTTCCGGGTGGCGCCAGCGCATCAGCGCCTCCACCCCGACGATCCGCCCCGTCGCAACCTCCCGCATCGGCTGGTAGTGGAGCTCCAGCTCGCCCAGGTCCATCGCGGAGCGCAGTTCCGCGTGCAGTGCGAGCTCCCAGGGCCGCACCGCCGCGCAGGCCGTCGTCCACACACCGACCCGCTCACCGCCGCGCCTGGCGTCGGCGAGGGCGGCGTCGGCGCACGACAGCAGATCAACGATCCGCTCGCCGCAGGCCGGCGCCGTCGTGATACCCGCGGTCGCCTCCACCTCGACGTCCACTCCGCCGATCCGGAGCCGTCCCTCAAGCTGCGTGAGGACGTCACGGCCGAGGCCGGTGAGGACGGGATCCGCCATCTCGGGTGGGGACGACCGGCCACCCCCGCTGGCCTCACCGGGCAGCAGCAGCACGAACTTGTCCCCGCCCAGGCGGGCGACAAGCAGCGGCGGCGGCCTGACCAGGCAGAGCCAGCGACCGAAGGTCCTGAGTGCGTCGTCGCCCGCCTCGTAGCCGAAGGCGCTGTTGAGCTCCTTGAAGTGGTCGATGTCGACGATCATCATGACGGTCTGGCGCCCCGTCGCCGTCATCCCGGCGACCAGCGGATCACCAGCCTGGATCAGCCCGGCGCTACTCGCCAGGGCGGTCAGGGAGTCGGTGAGAATCCGGGCCCGTCCCCGCTGGAAGGACGTGTGGGTCAACGGTGCGGCGGCCAGCACTCCGAGCACGCTGCCCAGCCCCGCGAGCGGATACTCCGCGAGGCTGCCGTGCAGGCTGAACACACCCAGGATGATCCCGGCCATCAGGGTCACGTGCACCATCACGGCGTCGAGCCGGCGCCAGGCGAGCCCGACCTGACTGCCTGCCCACGGAAACCAGAACAACAGACTCACAACGAGTGCGCCAGATTCGGTCACGGCCAGGGCGACCACCACCAAGGCGCTCATCACGACGCAGACGAGGAGGGTGAGCCGTCTCAGGTACGCCGCCGGAGCGATGAACATACTCGGGACTGCCACGGCCCCGAGCGCGGCGGCGGCCGCGACGGTGGGGTTCAGGTAGCCCGGCGAGCCAGGCACGACGGCCAGCACCAGCAGAAAGACCGATCCCACAAGCGCCGGGACGACGAAGAAGGCACGGTCACCGACCGCCCCGCCAGGCACCCCACCGCCGACGTCACCGTCGCGGACGCGACCGCGCGGGTGCCTCTCCAGCTCCCGGCGCGCGCCAGTCCACCACCAAGCCACGCGCTTCCTCTACCCCCACAACACGGTTTTACAGGCAGTCCCCGGCACCACCGCCGGGGACCTCCCCCGTTTCGGTACGGGTTCGTACCGAAACGGGATCGATGTTTCGGACGTCACTCGACGTGGCGGGTGGAGAGGGCCGCGCGGATCATCGGGATCAGCGGCCGAGCCCACTGCGGAGCGTCCGGAGGGCGCGGTGATCGCGACGGCGGTGCCGGGACCGGGGGTCAACGGACGGCTCGTCACGGGCGCCACCTACTGGGGCCCAAACGACTCGCATGTAGGACCTTCGATGTACCGCACGCTGACTTGGGAGTGGGACGGCCGCGGATTCAAACTGATTAGCTGACCGACCACCGTTTCACACGGCACCTCGACATCCCACCGCTGACCCTGCTGTGGACCTTTCCAGTATGCGCCCGTACAGTCGGCTTGTTCCGCCCGGTGCACAGCGAGTGCCGGGCGGAACAAGCCCTTAAAATCAACGGATAATAAGAGACGGGTCAGCAGTTCTCGTTGATATAGAAGTTGGTAGATTCGACGGTGAGGCCCTCCAGTCCCTGGGGCGTAATGAACTTGGCTCGGATCTCATAGCTCTCGCCCGGCTTGAACTGGATAAGATTCAGCGTTCCGGGGATCTTATAGGACACCCTGTAATCGCCGTTCGGGCTCACCTTGCCGCTGCCGATCGGTATCTTGACGATGTCGCCCATGGCGTAGCTGTCCAGGGTTAGCCGGACCTCCGATCCGCCTAGTATACTGCCCACGTTGCCCGACACGGTTCCGCCGGCACCGGGACACCCGGACGGGGTCGTGTTCTGCATCGCCCTAGCGGTATCCGACGCGATGAACAGTGCCAGAGCGCCCATCAGCGCGATGAAAAACAGCCGTAGTCTTCCCCGCACGAGAATCCCCCCTCGAATAGCCTTCTGTCCGGCGGGAAGCCGGTGCCTGTCCAGTACCCGCCCCATTCCGAGTGAATCCCGCCGTCTACCGGTGGATTGAGTCATTTCCACGGTCCATGGTCGGAAGCCCTGTCAGTTCCAGGGACAGATCCTCCTTAGGAAGACCGTGACAGTAATAGACCAATAATAGGGCGCATCGCGCGTAAACCGTAGGGCAGGAATACTCCACTCAAGCCGTCAGCCCGGATTCACATGGTTCCAGAAAGGCGTCTTCGAGCATCGCAGTTGGTCGACGGGGATCAGGGCTGGGAGCTCCACACCCGGACCCTGCCCCTGGACCCGATCACCGCCGCCGGCCCCACCTGATCGCGAACCTGCGCGCCATTACGGGGAGACCGGGACAAACCGTGGGAGGCTACGCCGCGTTCATGATCGGGCCGGCGACTTCCCGGCCGGGACTGCTGGGGTACCAGCGGGCGAGGTGGCAGCTCTGACAACAACATCGGGGCCGGTGGTGGAGGTGCTGTCCGCGTTCGTCCGTGAGCACACCCGTCAGCCAGCGGACAACTCGCCCCGAATGGCCCGGCCCCTTACCGATGTCCAAGCGGCGCTGACGGTTCTAGGGGGGCGACCGGAATACGGCCGGAAGCCGCCGTAGCGATCTTCCTATGATTCGTGGTGCGTCGTTCTCCGCCGGTCTGCCCGGGTTGGGGCCTGGCCGCCGCACGCGAGCGCGGCCGCGTCGGCGGACGGCCCACCGTCGCCACCCCCGAGATCATCCGCGCCGCCCGCGACATGCTGCCCAACCCCGAGGCCAGCGTCACGTCGATCGCGAAGCTGCTCGGCGTCAGCCCCGGCACCCTCTACAACCACATCCCCGACCTACGCGAACTCCGCGCCGCAGGCCGGGCCCACCACGAGCTCGCCGCCGCCGAGCCACAGGCCAGCTAGATCATCGCCGATTGCGGCTGGTGACACGTTTCTTACCGGCACCCGGTCATGGGTGGTCGGTCTTGGCGCTTCATGTGCTGGCCGACCTGCTGACCGGCGCTGTCCGAGGTCGCGTGGTGCCCAGCGTCCTACAGTCCCTGTCAGCCCATGGCGGCTGCCGGCCGGGACATATCCCCGGTCGGCAGCCTGACTGGTGGTGTGGTGTGTCAGGTTCGGCAGGATGCTCCGGAGCAGGTGGTGAGGGTGTCGAGGCGTGCGTCAAGTTCGGCGACGAGTGTGGCGTTCTCGGTTTTGCCCTGGGGTGTCGCCAGCAGGTTGGTGAGCTGGTAGGGGTCGGCGGTCAGGTCGTAGAGTTCCCGCTCGTGGACGCGGGGGGCCCGATCGACGTCGTACCAGCGGACGTAGAGGTAGTCCTCGGTTCTTAGGGCGCTCCACGGGGGCAGGTCCAGGAATACCCCGGTGATGTTCTCGACCTGTTCCTGGACCACGCCGTCCTGCCCGTCGATCCCTGGGCCGGCGTACTGTCCGAGCAGGTCGGTGCGCCACGACGTCGGGGACTCGCCGTGCAGGAGGGGTGCCAGTGACTGGCCGTCGATGTCGGCTGGGATCGGCACACCGGCGAGGTCCAGGAAGGTCGGGGCGAGGTCGATGAGTGCGACCATGTGGTCGTCCGTGCCGACGGTCACACCCGGTCCCGCGACGACCAGCGGTACCCGGATGGACTCCTCGTAGGGGGCCATTTTCTGGGTCAGCCGGTGGGAGCCGAGGTTGTAGCCGTTGTCCGAGGTGAAGACCAGGTAGGTGTTATCCAGCTCTCCGGTGTCGCGCAGGGTCTGCACGATACCCGCGACCATCTCGTCGAGCGCGTACAGCGAGCCCATCCTGTCCTGGTAGTCCGTGTCGTTGATCGCCGCCACGCGGGCTGATCGCTCCTGGGCGCTTTCCTGCAGCCACCACGGCTTATCGGAGACATCGGGCTCGTCGTAGTTCGGTGTGCGCGGCGCGGTAGCGTCGGCGAAGGGGTTGTCCGCATGCCGCGGAGCCGGGGGAAGCGGCAGATGTGGCGCGGTCGAGGCCGCATACCAGAAGAACGGGCTGTCATCGGCTGCCGCGCGGCGGATGAAGTCGGTGGACTTCGTGGCTACCACGTCGGTGGAGTAGTTGGCCGGATCCTCCGTTCCCCCGTACTGGACGAGGGTGCCGTTCTCGTTCAGGGTGTAGTTGTAGCCGGTGTAGAAGTTGTTGTCGACGCTGCCGTACCACTCCGACCAGCCCGGCGGGATGTGCGTCGGGTCGTCTTCGATGCCGTTCATGTACTTGCCGGCCAGGCCGGTCCGGTACCCGCCGTCGCTCAGGTACTTAGCGAACGTGTGGTCCTCGTTGCCGTTGCCGGCGAACGTTGCCCAGCCACCGACATCGCCGGCGTTGGTGAGTACACCGGTGTTGTGGCCGTACTTCCCGGTCAGGATGGTGCCGCGAGCCGGGCAGCAGATCGGGGTTGGGGCGAACCCGTCGGTGAAGGTCAGCCCAGTGTCTCTGATCAGAGCGGCGGTCTGCGGCATCGCCTCCCAGGACGGGGAGGTCGTCTGATCGAGGTCGTCAGCGAGGATGAACACGAAGTTGGGTTGCTCGGTCGTGGCCGCCGCGTTGACCGCCGACAGCCGGCCGGCCGTGGGGTCCGACGAGCTACCGGACAACGCGGCGGCGGCCATCGCGGCCAGTGCCACGCAACTCACCATTCCCGCCGCGCCGAAACGGGCCCGCCGGCTGAAACGGTGGTGCCGTGCCATCACCGATCTCCCGCCCGGCCGCGGGACATCGGACGTGCCGTGTGGGGATCACTGTTCGGTGTCTGCTTCCACATGCGGCCACCACACCGGATGGTCATGTAGACGAGATGCGATCCGGATGTGCGAACCCTGTGAATCCAGACAGAAGTTCCGGTAACTTCGGCCGGTGGCGCGATGACGGCACGACCGAGACGGTCCACGACCTGCTGCGTTGGCTGGTTCGTGAGCACCATCGCAGGAAAGCCGACCCGAGCGCGGTCGTGCTGGACTCCCAGACGGTCCGCTCCTCCACCAACGCCCCGAAGGACACGACCGGCCTGGACCCGGGAAAACGCAGCCCGGGCCGTAAACGCGGGATCGCCGTCGACACGCTGGGACTGCTCATCGCCGTGGTCGTGGTCGCGGCCAGCGTGCACGACAACACCATCGGCACCGCCCTGCTCGACCGGGTCGCCGCCGGTGCGCAAGGCGTGGGTGGACGCCGGGTTCAAACAGCAGGTGGTCGCCCACGGCGCCGGCCTGGGGATCGACGTGGAGATCGTCGGCCGGCAGCCCGGGACGCGGGGGTTCACGGTGCTACCGAAGCGAAGGAACTGAGGATCCATCGAGGACCCCGACACAGTGTTTCTGTACCAGAACAGTACGCCAATCCGACGGGTTGGTGTACCGGAACGGGATGGAAACTCGGTAGGGTGAACGGTATGCCTCGCCCCGGACGGCCTACCTGGACTCCCAGCGCGGACGAGCAGCGCGCCCTGGACGAGCTCGCCGAGCTCGCCGCGGCCGCCGACGCGGCGGAGGCCGCGGTGTGGGCGGCCGCCCGCGCTGCGCGCCGGCGCGGGGTGCCAGTGGACCGGGTCGCCGCGGTCCTGCGCCGGGGGCGGATGACGGTGTACCGGCACCTGGACGAGGGCCCGCCCACCCCCACCTGACTCGCCCCGCCCCCCGTCCCCGCGGGCCGGTCGCCGTCGGAGAAACCCCCGCTACGACGGTGAGCCTGGACAGCCCGCGGAGGGGGGTACGGCCCCCTGACCTGCATGTTCCGGTTCCTCCGCCCCCCTCCGTCCTTAACTGGAGGGAATAGTGGAGGGAATGGCGGAGGGAACAATGGAGGGTATAGCGGACCCCAGGGTTTGATCGTTTACCTGCATGGGCGGAGGGGGTCTCTCGCCGGCGAGACTGTAGGAATCGGAGATTGTTGGCGAGCGCGTCCTGGCATTTCGCGTTGTTGGCGAGCGCCGCCGTGCGGGGCCGCCGATGCTGTTGGCGAGCGCTGGCACCGCCAGCAGGTGCACAGCGGGAGGATCGCAGGGCCGTGACCAGCGGTTCGCCAAGTAGGCCCGCGTCGCTCGCCATCCACTCGCCAACTGTGCTGGCGACTCGCCATCTTCCCGTGATCCCTACAGAGACGGATCCCGCCCACCGGTCCGCCCACTCGTCCGCTCACCGGCCCGCCGGCAAAGGCGGGTGGGGCGGCGGGCCGGTGCCAGCAGCAGGTCAGGGCGGGTGCGGCACCCACCCGAGCGCTCCGCGACTGAATACCGAATCCAGTCCAGTGTCAGATGTGCGGCCAGCGCCGGCGAGCCCAGCGATCCTGTCTGCCTGCCCGGCCGCCGTGCTGGCTCCTGGCGGGGGTGCTGACCTGCGGCCGTCAGGCCGGTGTCAGATCACTGTCAGGTTCCATCTGCGTCGCTGTCGCCGGTCTGCTGCTCGGGTGGGGATCCGGCGCGCCAGCCGCGGCCGCGCCGGGCGGCCTGCCAGGTGCGCACCTGCGCCGGATCCCAGACGGGGGTGCGGCCGATGCGGCGGGTGGGGGCGGGGGCCTGGCCGCGGCTGACGTACCCGGACCAGGTGTCGGCGCCGACCGGGGCGCCGGCTTCGGTGAGGTAGGCGAGGACGTCCTCGCGGGTCCACGCCGGGGCCGGTCCGGCCGCGCTGAGGGTTTCGCCGGCGAAGCTGGCGTCGTCGCGGGCCGCTTCGGTCGCCACCGCGGCGAGTAGTTCCAGCGCGCGGGCACGGGCCGCGGTCGATGTGCGCTGCTGCTCCTGGGCGCCGTCGTAGACCGACCAGGGTTTGTCTTCGTCGGCGAGGTCGGCCAGGGTCCGGGCCCACGTCCACGCCAGGTCCAGTACCTGCTCGCGCAGCAGGTCCCGTTCCTGACGGGTTGGGTCGCGGTGGCCCATCACGGCTGGTCTCCGAGGGTCAGGGGGGTGAGGGTGGCGCCGGTGATGCGGTCGGCGCACATCCGGTGTACGGCACCGGTGGTGTCGCGGACCGCGCTCGGAGTCGGCTCAGACATCCCTACCTTCTTCCTCGGGTCGACTCGGGCTTCCTCGGGTCGACTCGGGCCGGCCACCCGGGTGCGGGAGGCCGCGACGGTGGCCAGGGCGGCCATCGCGGTCGCCGCGGCCTGCTCGAGCGTGGCGTGCACGCCGGTGGCCGCCTGGTGCTGCGCGGCGGTCAGGGGGTCGTCCCCGGGCCCATGAAGGAGCTCCTGGTCCTCCTCGAGGACCAGCTCCACGCCCGCGGCATCAACCTGCACATCCTCACCGGCATCTGCGCCGGCCTCCACCGCCCCGCCGGCGCCACCATCGCGGACAAGATGCTGTTAGGGCGCGTATCTGGTTGTGATCAAAGGGGGGGCCGGGTGAACTCCTTGATCCAGATCATCGAGGCGCGGAGGTGAAGGCCGGCAAGGCAGCTGCCCGGGGTCTTGTCGTAGCGGGTGGCGATTCCCCGCCAGGCCTTCAACTTGTTGATCAGACGTTCGACGGTGTTCCGTTCCTTGTAGAGATCAGCGTCGTGGCGGACGGGGCGCCCGCCCCTGCTGCCCTTCCTCGTGCGGTTGGCGGCCTGGTCGGCCTTCTCGGGAATGACGGCCTTGATGCCACGTCCGCGCAGGTAGGCACGGTTGCCGCGCGACGAGTACGCCTTGTCCCCGGCGACCGCCCCGGGTCGGGTACGGGGACGACCGACCGGCCCGGGCACTCGTACCTTCTCCAGCACGGGTATGAACTGCGGGCTGTCCGCGGCCTGCCCCGCGGTCAGCACGAACGCCAACGGCCGGCACCGCCGGTCAGCAGCGAGATGGACCTTGCTGGTCTGCCCGCCCCGCGACCGTCCGAGCAGAGCAGCGGTCAGCCGGACCTTGCGTCGGCGCCGGAGGCGTCGCCGTTGTTCCCGCCCGGGGTCGTCCACGATGTTCTGCCCGTTTTGTCCCTGCGTGCCGCCCCTTTTTGCCGGGTCTTCTCCTCCTCGGTGGCGGCCTTCTCCAGGGCGGCGATCACGTCC
>NZ_CASGGV010000036.1:0-13540 GCF_949319125.1 Frankia sp. Hr75.2
GACGGCCCCGACGGCGGTCGGCGCCGATCCGCCGGGACCAGGACGGCGCCGCGGCCGGGGCCTCCGCCACGGCACCAGCGGCATCCGGCGCGGCGGCCGGCGCCACCACAGCGGTGGACGTGACCCCGCAGCCCACCCCGGCCGCCACCGCGCCCGTCCCGCCCTCCCCGCAGGCCACCGGCACGGTGGTCGTCACCACGCCGGCCCCGGCGAGCACTGTCGTCCAGCCGCCCTCGGAGCAGTCCCGTGCGCAGTACTGGACAGGTGTTCTCGCCACCCTCGACCAGGCCCGGGTGGCCGCCTACGAAACCGTGGACGTCAATCTGCTCGCCCGGGTGTACACCGCGGGCAGCAGCGCGCGGGCCGACGACGAGGCCGCGATCCGGTCCATGGCCGCGATCGGCGGGCACGGGCAGGGCGGCCAGCAGGTCATCGAGGCGGTGACGGTGCTGACCGAGACCTCGTCCATCGCGGTCCTGCATTTCACGTCGCACATGACGCCGTTCGCCATCGTCAGCGCGGGCGGCGCGGTACTGAGCCGGCAGCCGGCCACCAGGTCGGTGGTGCAGGAGATCAACCTCGTCGGCACTCCGGATGGCTGGCGGGTCTCGCAGGTGACCCCGGCCTGAAGGGCAGGAGACAAGGACGCCGACGTGATCGCGACCGTCGACGAGCCCGCCGTGGTCAGGTGGTCCAGCTGACCACGGCGAGCTCGTCCGCGGCCGCCACGACGAGCCCGTTGCCGCCGCAGGAGGGGCAGGGGTCGAGCCGGGCGCCGTCGTACTCGTGCGCGCAGGTGAAGCAGCGCAGCCGGTCCGCCGCGTGCTGCCAGGAGAGGTGGGTGTTCTCGAGGCAGGTTCCGGCGGCGGCGGACTGCCACGCGGCGGTGGCCGAGGCGATGTCGACACCGGCCGCGGCGGCGAGAACCACCGTCCGCACCGGGGTTCCCTCGCTGGCCTCGGCGATGGCGCTGACCGCGGAGCGGGCGAGGCCGGCCTCATGCATGTCCGGGTACCTGCACCTTCTGTTCGGCGAGCACGGGCTCTTCGGCGAGCACGGACCATTCGGCGAGGACGGAGCGGGCCGCGTCGACCAGCGCGTCCACGCGGGCGTCGAGGAGGGGGCTCAGGCCCCAGCGTTCGGTGACGGATTCGGGCACGACGCCCACCAGGGCGACGCGCCGGGGGGCGCAGCCGGCGAGCTCGGTGGCCGCGAGCGCGTCGACGAGGCCGATGTCGTGGGCGGTGGCGCGCACGCCGTGGCCGCGGCGGACGTCCCCGTCGGGGATGACGATGACATCGCCGGGCCGCCCGTGGGCGGTGGAGACGGCGTCGAGGATGAGGACCGCGTCGCGGCCCGCCAGGTAGGGCATGAGCATCAGCCCGAGCGTCCCGCCGTCGAGGACGTCGACCCCGGGGATCGGCGGCGTGCCGAGCCGCCGGGCGGCGACCACGCCGACACCGTCGTCGCCGAGCAGCTCGTTGCCGATGCCCAGCACCAGAACGGGGGCGTCCGTCGGGGTGGTGGACGCCCGGAGGTCGGCCGGGTCCGTCACAGGTGGTCCTTCGGGAGGAACTTGTGTCCGGAGAAGATCGAGGTCAGGACGCCGGTGCCCTCCACCCGGTCGACCAGGATGGCGCTGTAGAGATGGTGGATCATGAATCCCCAGGTGAGCCACATGATCAGGTGGTGGACGAGCCGGAGCGTCGGCAGTGACACCACGTGGAGCAGCCAGCCGGTGAGCCAGGCCGCCCAGCCGGTGCCCTCCACACCCCACAGCACCAGACCGGTGACGATCTCCACCCCGAACATCGTGTAAAGCACGGTGTAGGTGAGGCCGGCGAGCGGATTGTGGCCGATGACCGGGGGTGCCTCCCGGGAGAGGAACGTGTAGAAGCGCACCGACGGGACGATCTGGCCGAGCCGCTCCCGGGTGCTGGGTATCCACTCCGTCCACCGGGACCAGGGGTTGGGCGAACGGAGGTGCCAGACGGCCCGGGCCAGGACGAGCGCGATGAAGACGTACGCGGCGACCTTGTGGACGCTCCTCGTCCAGGTGACCCAGTAGACGTGGCCGCCCGGGTGGATGTCCGGGTTCCCGATGAGGTAGCCGGTGACGGACAGCGCGACGAGGTCCAGCACGAGCAGCCAGTGGATGAGGCGGACCGGAAGATCCCAGACCCGGAACCGGACGAGCGCCGCGGGGCCGGTGCGCTCGGTCCGGTCGGCGGGCTCGGCGGGCTCGGTCCGCGGGACGGGCGCGGTCATGCTCACTGGACCCGCACCTCGACGATGTCGCGGCCCTCGGCGTCGTAGAGGTGCGCCGCGCAGGCCATGCAGGGGTCGAAGGAGTGCAGGGTGCGCAGGATCTCCAGCGGCCGTTGCGGGTCGGCGACGGGCGTGCCGACCAGCGCGGCCTCGTAGGCGCCGGGATTGCCGGCCGCGTCGCGGGGGCTGGCGTTCCAGGTGGTCGGCACCACGGCCTGGTAGTTGCGGATCCGGCCGTCCTCGATGACGACCCAGTGCGACAGCGACCCGCGGGGCGCCTCGTGGAAGCCGACGCCGAGCAGGGCGCCCTCCGGCCAGGAGGTCGGGCGCCAGCGCCCGGTGTCGGCGACGGCCAGGTCGCCGGCGGCGACGTTGTCACGCAGCCGGTTGACGAGCTCCAGGGAGTACTGCGCCATCAGCCTGGTCTCCAGGCCGCGGGCCACCACCCGGCCGAGGGTGGACATCAGCGCCTCGGGCGGCAGGTGCAGGGCGTCGAGCGCGCCCTGCACGAGCGGGCGGATGCGGGCGTCCCCGGAGGTGTAGCCGACGAGCATGCGGGCCACCGGGCCGACCTCCATGGCCGCTCCCTGGTAGCGCGGCGCCTTCAGCCAGGTGTACTTCCCGGCGACGTCGAGCTGCTCGAAAGGGGGTTCGGGTCCGGTGTACTGCGGGGTCGTCTCACCCTTCCAGGGGGGCAGCGCGGCGCCGGGATCGTCGTAGCGGAACCACGAATGGGCGACGGACTCGGCGATACCGGACGGGTCGAAGGGTTCCGGTTTCGCCGAGAGGTTCCCGTTCCGGATGATCCCGCCGGGGAAAAGGCCGTCCCGGGGTGGCCGGGCGATGCCCGGCGGCGACAGTGAATAGTCACCGAACACCATGTAGGAGCCCAGGCCCCGACCGTAGGTCGTCCACTCGGGATAGGCGGCGCCGATCGCCTGCAGGTCCGGCAGGAAGACCTGCTCGACGAATTCGAGGCCCCGCTGCAGGATCTGCGTCACCTCCTGCAGTGTGTTCGCGTTGATGGCGTCCTGGCTGTTGAGGTCGATCGGGGACGCCATTCCGCCGACCACGTAGGTCTGCGGGTGCGGGTTCTTTCCACCGAGCAGGGCGTGCACCCGGATGTAGTCCCGTTGGAAGTCCAGCGCGTCGAGATAGTGGCTGAACGCGATCAGGTTCAGCTCCGGGCTCAGCCGGTAGGCCGGATGCCCCCAGTAGCCGTTGGTGAACGGCCCGATCTTCCCGCTTTCCAGGAAGACCTTGAGCCGGGTCTGTACCGAGGCGAACAGGCCGGCCGTGGAACGCGGATAGTCGGAGATGGACTGCGCCAGCGCCGCGGCACGCACCGGGTCGGCCGCGAGCGCCGCGGTCGGATCGACCCAGTCCAGGGCCTGCAGGTGGTAGAAGTGGACAACATGGTCGTGCACACACAGTGACGTGGCGATCAGGTCCCGCAGCAGCCGGGCGTTCAGCGGCGGGACGGCGCCGACCGCGTCCTCCACCGCCCGCACCGAGGCCAGCGCGTGCACCGAGGTGCACACACCGCAGATCCGCTGCGCGAACAGCCAGGCGTCCCGGGGGTCCCGGCCGGTCAGGATCGTCTCGATGCCGCGCCACATCGTCGAGGACGCGTAGGCCTCGGTGACCTGACCGCCGTCCACCTGCACCTCGACCCGCAGGTGGCCCTCGATCCGCGACACCGGGTCGATGACAAGCCGACTCATCTCGCTTCGCCCGTCTCTCCGTCGCCGTGCGCCTTGTCGGCGTGTGCCTTGTCGGCGTGTGCCTTGTCTGTGGCCGCTTCGTCGGTGGGCGCTTCGCCGGTGGGCGCTTCGTCGTCTTCCACCAGGTCCCGCGCGGCCTGCTTCTCGCGGCGGGCGGCGACCCGGTGCTGGACGACCTTGCCGACGCCGTGCGCCGCGAAGCCGGTCGCCGTGGCTGCCAGCACGCCGACGCCGATCTTGTCGGCGGTGAGGTCGAAACCGGAGGTCGCCACGTGCGGCAGCCGGTCGTAGAAGGGCGACATGGTGTCCCAGAAGCCCGGCTCGGAGCAGCCCACGCAGCCGTGCCCGGCCGCCACCGGCCAGGACGTCCCCCCGTTGAACCGGACGCTGGGACAGTTGTGGAAGGTGCTCGGCCCCTTGCAGCCCAGCCGGTACAGGCACCAGCCGTTGCGGTGGCCCGCGTCGCCCCACTGCTCGGCGAACTCGCCGGCGTCGAAGTGGCCGCGCCGCTGGCAGGTGTCGTGGATGCGCTGCCCGTAGGCGAACAGCGGCCGGCTGAACCTGTCCCGCGCCGGGAACTCACCGAAGGTCAGGTGATGGACGATGGTGGCGGTCAGGTTGTCCGCGTTGACCGGGCAACCGGTCAGGTTCACAACCGGAACCCCGCCGACGACGTCCTCGACCCGGACCGCCCCGGTCGGGTTCGGCCCGGCCGCCGGGATTCCACCGAAGGCCGAGCAGGTGCCGACGTTGATGATGCCGGCCGCGCCACGGACCGCCTCGCGCAGGATGTCCTCGGCCGACTTGCCGCCGATCGTGCACGCCCCGGGAATTCCGGTCGGAATGGAGCCCTCGACGACGACGAGGTGCCCGCCTTTCGCCACCGCGTCGTCGCGGGCCTTCTCCGCGGCCGCGCCGGAGGCCGCCATCACCGTCTCGTGGTAGTCGAGCGAGATCATGCCCAGAATCAGGTCCGCGGCCGACGGATTACGCGAGCGCAGGAACGCCTCACTGTCACCGGCGCAGTCCTGGAATTCCAGCCAGATCACGGTGGGACGGTCGACCTTGTCCAACGCGTAGGCGACCTTGGGCGCCAACTGGGCCGGCAGGGCGAGCGTCGCGGTGACACCCGCGCAGAATCTCAGGAAAGACCGCCGGTCGACCCCCGCGTCCGCCAGCCGCGCGGACAACGGCCGGCCGGATTCGCTCGTCATGCGAGTGGACGTTAGTGCGCGCCTTGGTGCCGGACGGCAGCCTCATCGCCTCGGCCGCGGGAGTCCGTACGAGCCGATCGGACGGGCCGGACGTCCCTTGCCGCACCTGTCCACCGCCCCGGAGACTGGCCCAGCATGTGCCTCGGGATACCTGGCCGGATCGTGGCGACCGTCGACGTCGCCGGCCTGCTCATGGGCACGGTCGACTTCGACGGGCTGACCCGCGAGGTCTGCCTCGCCTACCTCCCCGACGCGCGGGTCGGGGAGTACGTGATCGTCCACGTGGGGTTCGCCATCAGCATGGTCGACGAGGCCGAGGCGCACCGCACCCTGGAGATGCTCCGCTCGATGGGCACCTCCCTGGAGGCGGAGCTGTGAGATACCTCGACGAGTACCGCGACCCCGCCCTCGCGCGGCAGCTCCTCGACGAGATCCACACGACGGCCACCCGGCCCTGGACCCTGATGGAGGTCTGCGGCGGCCAGACGCACACCATCGTCCGCCAGGGCATCGACAACCTGCTGCCCGCGGGCCTGCGGATGATCCACGGGCCGGGCTGCCCGGTGTGCGTGACCCCGCTCGAACTCATCGACAAGGCCCTGGCCATCGCCGCCCGTCCCGAGGTCATCTTCACCTCCTACGGCGACATGCTGCGGGTACCCGGAACGGGGACCGACCTGTTGGCCCTGCGCGCCCGCGGCTCCGACGTCCGCGTCGTCTACTCCCCGCTGGACGCGGTACGCCTGGCCGAACAGCACCCGGACCGCCAGGTGGTCTTCTTCGCGGTCGGCTTCGAGACGACCGCGCCGGCGAACGCCATGGCGGTACTGCGCGCCCACCAGCTCGGCCTGCCCAACTTCAGCATCCTGGTCAGCCACGTCCTCGTCCCACCGGCCATGACGGCGCTCCTCGACGCGCCCGACCGCCAGGTCCAGGGGTTCCTCGCCGCCGGCCACGTCTGCGCCGTCATGGGCTGGACGGAGTACGAACCCATCGCGCACCGTTACCAGGTACCCGTCGTCGTGACCGGCTTCGAGCCGCTCGACCTGCTCGAGGGCATCCTGATGGCCGTCCGCCAGCTCGAGGCGGGCCACGCGCGGGTGGAGAACCAGTACGCCCGCGCCGTCCACCGCGACGGCAACAGCCGGGCGCGGGAGGCCATCCGCCGCGTGTTCCGGGTGCGGGACCGCGCCTGGCGCGGCATCGGCACCATCCCGGACAGCGGCCTGGCCCTCACCGACGAGTTCGCCCGCTACGACGCCGAGACCCGCTTCGCCGTCTCCGGGCTGACCGCCCGGGAGCATCCCGCCTGCATCGCCGGCGACATCCTCACCGGCGCCCGCGAGCCGACCGACTGCACCGCCTACGGGACGGCCTGCACCCCGCGCACCCCGCTCGGCGCGCCGATGGTCTCCACCGAGGGCACCTGCGCCGCCTACCACTCCGCCGGGAGGGCGTCGTGACCACCGTTGACCCCACCTTCGCCAGCTGCGCGCTCCCCCGCGTCGAGACCGAGCGGGTCACGCTCGGGCACGGCAGCGGCGGGCAGCTGTCCGCCGAGCTGCTCCGGGACGTCCTGCTGCCCGCCCTCGGCGCGGGCTCGGCCCTGGCCGCGCGGGCGGGCCAGCCCGACGGCGGCGTCCTCGAGGATGCCGCCGTCCTCGACGTCGCCGGCGTCACCCTGGTGACCAGCACCGACGCGTTCGTCGTGAGCCCGCTGTTCTTCCCCGGCGGGGACATCGGCACGCTCGCCGTCCACGGCACCGTCAACGACCTGGCCATGATGGGCGCGACGCCGCTCGCGCTCACCGTCGCCTACATCATCGAGGAGGGCTTCCCCCTCGACGACCTGCGGCGGATCATCGCCTCCGTCGGTGCGGCCGCGGCGGCCGCCGGGGTCCCCGTCGTGACCGGCGACACCAAGGTCGTCCCCCGCGGCGCCGCCGACGGCATCTTCGTGACCACGTCCGGCATCGGACGCCGCCTGCCCGCCGCGCGCGTCTCGGCCGCCTTCGCCCGCCCCGGCGACGCGGTGCTCGTCTCCGGGCCGATCGGCGCGCACGGCACCACCGTGCTCTCGGCGCGGGAGGCCCTCGGCTTCGAGGCCGACATCGCCTCCGACACCCGCCCGCTGCACCGTCTCGTCCAGGCCATGGTGGAACGCCGCGGCGGCGACATCCACGTGATGCGCGACCCGACCCGCGGCGGGGTGGCGTCGGCGCTCAACGAGATCGCCGCGGCGTCCGGAGTCGGTGTCGAGATCGACGAGACGGCGCTGCCCGTGCCGCCGCTGGTCGCCGCCGCCTGCGACCTGCTCGGTCTCGACCCGCTGCATGTCGCCAACGAGGGCTGCCTGATCGCCGTTGTCGCGCCCGAGGCCGCCGACGAGATCCTGGCCGTCATGCGTTCGCGGCCCGAAAGCCGACACGCCACCCGCCTGGGCGACGTCGTCGCCGGTCATCCTGGTCGCGTGGTGATGCGCACGCTGCTGGGCAGCACCCGGCTCGTCGACATGCTCGTCGGCGAGCAACTCCCCCGCATCTGCTGAGCCGCGGTTCCGCGGAACCGCACAGGCCATCTATCTCCACCGCCAAGAATCTGGTATCACCCATTGAAAGAGCTACGTTTCCCGTATAGCGAACCGTTGTTCTCTCCCTGGAGGACCAGATGTACCCACCAGACTTCGCGACGCTGACCCCTGACAAGCCCGCCGTGATCCTCGCCGGTGGCCCCCGCGGGCAGGAACGGATCCTGACCTACCGTGAGCTCGTCGAGGGCTCCAACCGGCTGGCCCGGTTACTCGTCGACTCGGGCCTGCGCCCGGGTGACCGCCTCGCGATTCTCGCCGAGAACCACCTGCGCTATTTCGAGCTGGTCTGGGCCGGCCTCAACTGCGGCCTCTACATCACCCCGGTGAACTCGCATCTCACCCCGCCCGAGGTCGCGTACCTGATCAACGACAGCGGGGCGAAGGCACTGATCAGCAGCCGGGCGCTCGCCGAGGTAGCCGAAGCCGTCGTCCCCGAGACCCCCGGGGTCGTCCGGCGCCTCATGCTCGACGGGGGCTCCGAGCACTACGAGGACCTCGACGCCGCCACCGCCGGCTTCTCCACCGAGCCCCGGGACGACGAGATCCGCGGCACGTTCATGCTCTACAGCTCCGGGACGACCGGCCGGCCGAAGGGAATCCAGTTCCCGCGGCCCGACTGGCCCGCCAGCGAGGGCGACGCCCCGCTGCTTCCCGGCGCCCGCGGGGCCTTCGGCTTCGACTCCGAAGCGGTCTACATCTCCCCCGCGCCGCTCTACCACGCAGCCCCGCTGCGGGTGTCCGCGCTGATGCACAGCGTCGGCGGCACGGTTGTCGTCCTCCCGAAGTTCGACGCCGAGGGGGCCCTGCACGCGATCGAACGGTACCGGGTGACCACCTCCCAGTGGGTCCCGACGATGTTCGTCCGGATGCTCAAGCTGCCACCCGAGGTCCGCGCCCGCTACGACCTGTCAAGCCTGCGGATCGCCGTCCACGCGGCCGCGCCGTGCCCGGTCGAGGTCAAGCGCCAGATGATCGAGTGGTGGGGCCCGATCATCTTCGAGTACTACGCCGGCTCCGAGAATGTCGGCAGCACCGGTCTGACCAGTGAGGAGTGGCTGGCGCACCCGGGATCGGTCGGCCGGGCGCAGGGCGGGGTGCTGCACATCTGCGGTGAGGATGACGCGGAGCTCCCGGCCGGCCAGGACGGGGTGGTCTACTTCGAGGCCAAGGGCGCGGGCTTCAGTTACCACAACGACCCGGACCGCACCAGGGCCGTCAGCCATCCCGCCCATCCCGGCTGGCGCACCCTGGGCGACATCGGCCACGTCGACGAGGACGGCTACCTCTACCTCAGTGACCGGAAGGACTTCACGATCATCGCGGGCGGGGTGAACATCTACCCGCGCGAGATCGAGGACGTCCTGGTGCTGCACGACGAGGTCGTGGACGTCGCCGTGTTCGGCGTGCCGCACCCCGAGCTCGGCGAGCAGGTCAAGGCCGTCGTCCAGCCGGTGCGGATGGCCGACGCCGGCGACGGGCTGGCCGCGCGGCTGCTGGAGCACTGCCGCACCAGGCTCGCGCCGTTCAAGTGGCCGCGGTCGATCGACTTCGTGCCCGAACTCCCCCGCCTGGACAACGGCAAGCTCTACAAGAAGCCGCTGCGCGACGCCTACTGGGCCGCCGAGGCCTCCACCGTCGCCCGTTAGCCGCCGGGAACCAGCGAGAGGACTGCGATGTTTCGCAGAGAGAAGTTACTCACCGCCGTCATCGCCTGTTGTGTGGCGCTCGCCGTGGGCGCCTGCGGCGGCGGTGACGGCTCGTCCACGACGACCGGCACCACCACCGCCACCGGGCCCACCGGCGAGCCGGTCGCCGGCGGCTCCCTGCGGGTCATGCAGCTCTCCGAGCCCCGTTCGATGGATCCGGTCACCATGACGAACGCGTGGCAGGTCAACGCGTTCGTGGGCAACGCCCTGTACGGCACGCTGATGACCAACGACGAGCACACGGGCGAGATCAGGTACGCGATGGCGGAGTCGTTCGCCACCGCCGACAAGGGCGCCGCGTTCGAGCTGAAACTTCGACCGGGCCTGACGTTCACCGACGGCACCGCGCTCGACGCCGCGGCGGTGAAGTTCAACTGGGATCGTCATCGGGATCCGGCGATGGCCTCGCCCTACCTGCCGGAGGCGTCCCTCATCGCCGCCACCGACGTCGTGGACGCCACGACCCTGAAGGTGACGATGACCGAGCCGGTGCCCAGCTTCCCGGCCGCGATGCTCACCACGTCCATGAACTGGATCGCCTCCCCCACCGCGCTGCGGAAGGGCAAGGCGTCCTTCGACGCGAAGCCGGTCGGCGCGGGGCCGTACACCCTGCGGACCTGGACCCGCCAGGACCGCATCGAGCTGGCGAAGAACCCCGGCTACTGGGACGCTCCCCGGCCCTATCTCGACAGCATCACCATCCGCACGTCGAACGACTCGAGCCAGCGGTACAACACTCTGATCAGCGGCGGCGCCGACGTGGTCATCGACACGAACGCGGACAGCGTCGCCAAGGCCGGGAAGGCCGGCTACTCGACGGACGTCACGCCGCTGAGCGGCGGCCTGTTCCTCGCGATGAACATGCGCAGGGCGCCGTTCGACGACCTGCGGGCCCGGCAGGCGATCGCCGCCGCGGTCGACCTGGACGCGCTGAACCTGGCCGTGTACAACGGCGCCGCCCAGACCGCCGACACGCTGTTCACCAAGTCCTCGCCGTTCTACTCCGACAAGCCGCTGCGGACGTACGACCGGGCGAGGGCACAGCGGCTGTTCGACGAGCTGGCCGCCGACGGCAAACCCGTCACCTTCACGTTCACCAGCTTCACCTCGTCGGAGATCAGGGACACGACCGAGAACGTCCAGGCCCAGCTCAGCTCGTACGAGAACGTCAAGGTCCAGGTGCGGGTGGTCGACTTCTCCGAGTATCCCAAGATCCAGGCGAGCAACGACTTCGACATGGTCGTCTGGTCGGCGAACTTCATCGACCCGGACCCACGGATGTGGACGGTGTTCCGCAGCGACTCCCGCGGCAACTTCCCGGGCGTCAAGGACGAGCGGATCGACGCCGCCCTGAAGGCGGGCCGCACGGGGACGACCGAACAGGAACGCAAGGCCGCGTACGCCACCCTCCAGGAGCGGCTGACCGCGCTGGTTCCCGCGGTCTTCACCGTCCGGGTGAACCCGAGCGTCATGGCCGCCAGGAACGTCGGCGGCATCACCCAGTACGGCCTCGGATCACTCCTGCCCGAGCCCCTGTGGCTCCAGCCATGACCTGACCTCAGCCGCTTGAGGTGGACGTCGCCGCGGGCTGGGTCGCCTGCGGGGACGTCCGGCGGGGTTCCGGGAGCGTGACGGCCGACGTCGACGCCGCGCGGCCGGGGATGCCGAGTGCCAGGAGGCCGGCGATCAGCGCGGCGCCGGCGCCGATCAGGTATCCGACGTGCAGGCCGGCGAGGGAGGGCACCTGGGTCGACCCGAACGGGATGGTCATGTTCGCCAGGACCACGCCGATCACCGCGCTCGCCCCCGTGGTTCCGATGGAGCGCATGAGGGTGTTGAGGCCGTTCGCCGCGGCACCCTCGGATGCCGGCACGGACTGCATGATCAGGGTGGGCATGGACGCGTACGCCAGTGCGACGCCGGTGCTGATCACGCAGCTGACGAGAAGGACTCCCGGCGGGCTGCCGGTGAGCCCGAGTGCGAGGCAGTAGCCACCGGCGATCACGACCGAGCCGGCGATGAGCGAGGTCCTCGGTCCGCGTGCCGTGATCAGCCTGCCGGCGATGGGCGACACGGCCATCATCACCAGCCCCACGGGGGCCATCCACAGGCCGGTGGCGAGCAGCGACTGGCCGAGCCCGTGCCCGGTGGCCTTCGGCAGCTGCAGCAGCTGGGGGTTGATCAGCGAGTTCGCGTACATCGCGAAGCCCAGCGCGACGGAAGCGATGTTCGTCAGCAGCACCGGGCGCCGGATGGTGGTGCGCAGGTCCACGAGGGGGGCCTCGGCGCGGGTCTCCCACCAGGTCCAGGCGACGAGGAGGGCGGCGGCCACCATGCCCAGGCCGAGGGTGGTGGTGCTGGTCCAGCCCCAGGTGCTTCCCTTCGACACGGCGAGCAGCAGCGCGACGAGCCCTCCGGAGAGCAGGATCGCCCCCGGCAGGTCGAACCGGCCCGTGCCGCGGACCGGCGACTCGGGAACGACCCGCCAGATCAGCACCATCAGGGCGACGACGGCGACGGCCGAGCCCCAGAACAGCACGTGCCAGTCGGTCTGCTGGGCGACCGCCGCCGCGATCGGCAGGCCCAGCGCGCTCCCGATCCCGAGCGAGGAGCTCATCAGCGCCATGGCGGGGATCAGCCGCTTCGCCGGCAGCAGGTCACGCATGATGCTGATGCCCAGCGGGATGATCGCCATGCCGAGGCCCTGCATCGACCGGCCCACCAGCAGCGGCACGAGCGAGCTGCTCAGAGCGCACACCACCGAGCCACAGGCGAGCGCGGTGCCGGCGACGAAGACCATGCGCCGCTTGCCGTAGAGGTCGCCGAGCCGCCCGTACACCGGGTTGGCGACGGACGCGGTGAGCAGCGTGGCCGTGATCGCCCACGAGGCGTTCGCCGAGCTGGTGTGCAGCAGCGATGGCAGCGTCGGCAGCAGCGGCACCATCAACGTCTGCATCATCGCGACGACGACGCCTATCCCACCCAGGACGGCGATGATCGCGTTGACGTGCGACGCGTCGCCCACGCGACGGGTCGCGACCAGGGCGGAGCCACCACTGTCGTCACTGGAGGTCATGCCCCCTCCTCAACTTCTTTGTACTATACATACATATGTATCATGCATACCTCCCGAATGTCAGTGCACGACGGAGCGGAACCGGTCACACTTGCCGCGCCTCGGAGCGGTCGGGCCATGCCGGCCTGTCAGGGCTACTCGATGCCCAGGTATTTCTGGTAGATCTCGTCCGCACCGATGCCAAGGGTTGACTGTGCGTGGGGGCTCGACAACCGGACGCGGGCGTCGGGTCAGGCGCGGCCGTTCTCCACCGGGGGGCAGTGCCGGGTCGGGGTCTCCGTCGCCGGGAGGACGAGATCCCTGGCGGTCGCGGTCAGCGACAGGACCTCGGCGTCGGTGGACGCCTTGACGATGGTCAGGTCGAACGGCAGGCCGCCGACGGGAATCGGAATCGGGGGAAGCAGGTCACCCAGGCCGCCGGGCACCGGAATTCGGCCTCAACCAGACCGGACCCATCATGAGCATGATGCCGATCTTCATGGTCGGCATCGTCTTCGGCCTGGCCACCGCCGTCCTCGCCCTTCTCGGGGAGAAGGCGTGGTGGATCCCACGCCACCTCGACCGGGTCCTGCCCCACATCGACGTCGAGGGCGAGACGCTGAGCCGGCCAGCCGGCGTGGCACCGGCCGTTGCGGCACCGGCCATCGGCCGCGAGGACCCCGTCGCCCTGGAATCCACGTCCGCGCGTTGAGCACGCCCCGTCCGAGGGCCGCCGGCACCCGGCAGGCGGCACTGCGGCCCTCGGACGGGGCCCGTACCGTGGGCACCACGGCCCAGCAACGGCCCAGCATCGGACGGGAACCGCTATGACGATCACCAGCCGGTGGCGGCGCCTCCGGGACCATCACCGCACAGGCACCGTGGTGATCGCGCTTCTGGCCTTCGCGGCCGCCGGCCCCGCCAGCAGACTCAACCCGCAGCATGTCGCCCACGACAGCTCCCCATACCCCGCGGTCCTGCTC
>NZ_CASGGV010000037.1:0-13508 GCF_949319125.1 Frankia sp. Hr75.2
GCCCCCCCCCCCGGCCGCCCGGGGCCCCCCCGCGCGGGGCCCCCCCCACGCCGCCCGCAAACCTTGGGCGCGGGGAGGCGTGCCCGCGGCCGGCCCTGACCGGCGCGTCGCTCGCGGGCACGTGGGGGGCCCGCGAGCGACGTCGCCTCAGCCCCGCGGCGGACCGGGGCGGGCGACGAGCAGCTCGACCAGCCGGTCCAGCTCGGCCGCGGGGTCGTCGGTGAAACCGGTGTGGACGGCCGACGTCTGCACCACGGTGCTGCGCGGGGCCGTCAACCAGCGGAACCGTTCCCCGCCGGGGAGCCGGCCAGGCGGTCCGGCGTCGAGGCCGCCGGCGCAGACCCGGCGCAGGGCCGCGAGGCTCGCCGACACCGTGTCCTGGTCGAGGAACGGATCGAGGCTGGCGAGGCGCTCCCGGTCGACGACGCACCGCGAGCCGAGGAAGCCGGCCCGTTGGCACCACAGCAGGACACCGACGTTGACGCACTCGCCGCGTTCGACTCGCGGCACGACGCGGATCATCGCGTACTCGAACAGATCAGGCACCGGAGCCTCCCAGCAGCCAGTCGGGACGTCCGGTACGCCGCTCGGCGGCGACGAGCGGTTCGGCGGGGGTGAGCATCGCCGCCAGCCAGGGACGGTCCCCCTCGACGCGGGACAGCAGCCAGTCGACGTAGGCCGAGCCGGGCACGTCCGTCCACTCCGCCGGCACCAGCTCGACGATCCGGGACAGCAGGTCCGCCGTGACCGCGGGTGCGAGCTCCCGGTCCGCGGCGGCGAGCAGCTCCGGTGCGTCCGCGCCCAGCACGGGGAGCAGGACGTGGTCGGCGAAGCCGGGCAGCGGCCGGTCGACCGCCGCCGCGGCGCCCGGCCAGTCATGGTGCGGGTACAGGGCCGCCCCATGGTCGATCAGCCACAGGTGGGAGCCCCACACCAACAGGTTCGGATTCCGCCAGGAGCGGTCGACGTTCAGCGTGAACGCGTCGAGCCAGACGACCCGGGCGGCGAGCGCCGGCTCCACCGGGAACGCCAGCGGGTCGTAGGTGATCGAGCCGGGCAGGTAGTCCATGCCGAGGTTGCGGCCGGGGCTCGCCCGGAGCAGGTCCTGAACCTCCTGGTCGGGCTCCGTTCGGCCGAGATCCGGGTCGACATCGACGAGGACCAGCTCGGGTACGGCCAGGCCCAGGCCGCGCGCGAGCTCGCCGACGATCACCTCGGCGACGAGCGCCTTGGGCCCCTGCCCTGCGCCGGTGAACTTCACCACCCACGTTCCGAGGTCGTCGCCCTCCATGACGCCGGGAAGACTGCCGCCCTCCCGCAGGGGCGTGGCATAGCGGGTCGCGAGGACATGACGAAGCACCGCACCAGCATGCCCGCCGGCCCACACGGCCAGCCGAGCCGGGCCAGACACCGAGGTGCCGGGCTGCACCGGACGTCGGACTGGGCCGGGAGGGAACCGCGGCGCCCCGGGTGCGGGGCGCCCCGCCCCCCCCCCAGAGGGGGGGGGGGGGGGGGCCCGGCGGGGGGGGGGGGGGGGGGGGGGCCCCCGCCGCCCCCGCGGGGCGGGGCCCCCCCCCCCCCCCCGCCGCCGGGGGGCCGTGCCGCCCCGCCCCCCCCCGCCCACGCTCCGTGTTCTAGGCCCCCGCGCGGCTGGAGGTGTCGCGCTCGGCCGGGCGCCGCCAGGCGAGGGCCGGGCGGGTGGGCGGCGGAGCGGGGGCCAGCACCCACGCCAGCGCGCGCTGGCCGCTCTCGGGCACGTCCAGGGTCACCGGCCGGAAGTCGGCGCGGCACAGGTCCGGCGGATGATCGCCCGAAACGTCGTCGCCGGCCACGGTGTCGCCGGCCACGTCGTCGAACAGCTCGCTGGAGACGATGAGCACCAGGTCCGATTCCGGGTGCTCCGCGAGCTCCCGGTCGAGGATGTCGGCGTCGCGCAGCCGGCACGCCTTCACCACCGCGCGCCCCCCGTAGCCCTGCTCGTCGACGCGGGTGATGCCCTGGTGCAGCGCGACCCGCAGCCGCAGCCGCGGCGCCGACTCCGCGTTCACCCGCACCAGGGTGCGGCGCAGCTCGCGGACGAAGTCGGAGACCACCCGGCCTTCGTCGATGCCGGGCGGGAACACCGCCAGCTCGCCCCCGGTCGGCCGGTTGGCCCAGTGCGCGCACCGGACGTCGGCCGCCGCGCAGGTCTCGTCCAGGACGGCCCCGAGCGGCGGCGAGGCCGGCGAGCCCTCCGGGAGCTGGCCCTCCCGGCCGTTGTCGTATGCGGCGACGGCGATACACAGCCGCCGGATGCCGGGCATCGTCTCGTTCACGCACAGCCTCCGATGGTCACGGTCCGTCGGAGGCAACTGTTCACGCTGTGGGCACGGAACACATCGTCATGCGATGGGATTGTCCGAGCGACGACGATCAGCGGGGGCGCGTCGTCCCGGCGGCCCGGTGCAGGGCCTCGACGTCGCGGATCACGATGGAGCGGTAGCGGGTATCGATGACTCCCTGCTGGCGCAGCTCGCGCAGGACCTTGTGCACCGTCGGCTCGGCGGCGCCGACGAGCGCGGCGAGCTCGGGCTGGGTGAGGGCGATCTGGACCCGCCGCCCCGGGCCGTCCGTCGCGTCAGCCCCGTAGGCGCGTTCGAGCTCGACGATCACGCGGGCCAGCCGGACGGCTACCGAGCACCCGCCGAACTCGACGCGGCGCCGGGTCGCGTTGCGCAGCTTGGCGCTGACGGACTGCAGCACAGGAGGGCCCGCGTCGGGATGGGACCGCAGGAAGGCGAGGAACGCCTCCAGCGGAATCACCTTCGCCAGCACCGCCCCGGCCGCGGTGACCGTCGCCGACCGGGGCTCACCGTCCAGGCCGGCCTGCTCGCCGACGAGGTCGCCGCCGTGGCGGATGGCGAGCAGGGCGAAGCCGCCGTTCTCGGTGGAGGCGGTGACCTTGACCCACCCGTTCAGCAGGAGCACGACGAAGTTGGTGCCGTCGCCCTCCCGCAGGACGATCTCCTCGCTGGCGTACTCACGGTAGGGGCCCAGACCGACGAATGCCGCCCGGGTCTGTTCGGGCAGCCGCCCGAGCAGGGTGGTCGACGGCCAGTCGCGCCGCCGCGGGCCCTGTTGCTCCGGACCGGTCCGGCCGATCTCCCGAACCATGATCCGCTCCCTTGCTGCCGGGTGCCGCCCATGCCGGAGCCCGACCGATGATCCACGAATTGCCCGATGTACCGGTTGATATCATCACGGCCGTTCCCGTATGTGAACGACCGGGTGCGGTCCGCCGGCATCCTCGGTTAAATCGTGGTCGGTCCCGGGCCGGGCAGCGGCATCCGCCGGGACGGAGCAGCGCCCCGCGGGTGCCGGATGGCGGCACCCGCGAGGGCCGGGCGGCTCGGACCCGGCTCTCGGCACCCTCAGCCACGAGGCGGCAGGCTCACCCGCGGTGCGGCATCAGGGCGTTCTCCGGGATCACACCCAGCCGACCGGCCTGGAAGTCCTCGATCGCCTGGCGGAGCTCGTCCTTTGTGTTCATGACGAACGGCCCGTACATCTCGACGTGCTCGCGGATCGGCCGGCCACCGAGCAGCAGGACCTCCAGGTTCGGGGTGTGCGAGTCCTGGGTCGGGTTCGCCGCGAGGGTGATGCGGTCCCCCGCGCCCAGCACGGCCGTCTGGCCGAGGCGCACGGGCGTGTCGTCCGCACCGACGGTGCCCTGACCGGCCAGGACGTAGACCAGCGCGTTGTACTCGGGGTTCCAGGGCAGGCTGACCCGCGCGCCGGGGCTGACCGTGGTGTGCACCACCGCGATCGGCGTGTGGGTCGACCCGGGGCCACGGAAGCCGCCGACGTCACCGGCGATGATCCGGACCAGGCTGCCGCCGTCCGGGGAGGCGATCAGCGCGACCTCCTCCCCTTCGATGCTCTGGTAGCGGGGCGCGCTGAACTTGTCCTTCGCCGGCAGGTTCGCCCAGAGCTGGACACCGTGGAACCGGCCGCCGCTGACGACGAGTGCCTCGGGCGGGGTCTCGATGTGCAGGATGCCGGAGCCGGCCGTCATCCACTGGGTGGCGCCGTTGGCGATCAGGCCGCCGCCGCCGTGCGAGTCCTGGTGCTGGAAGGTGCCGTCGATCATGTAGGTGACGGTCTCGAAGCCGCGGTGCGGGTGCCACGGTGTCCCCTTGGGCTCACCGGGCGCGTAGTCGATCTCGCCCATCTGGTCGGCGTGGACGAAGGGGTCGCGGTCGGCCATGCTCACCCCGGCGAACATCCGGCGGACGGGGAACCCCTCCCCCTCCAGCCCGGACGGGGCGGTGACGACCTTCTTCACCGGGCGCTCGACATCGCCGAGACCCGGCGCGGACAGCCTCGGCAGCGTGAGGGCGTCGGCGGTGACGGCTGGCATGGTGACCTCCTACGGAACCAGGCAGATCCTCTCATCGGACCCCTGCCCGGTCGACGGGGCGAGACCTCGCTCCCACCCGACCTAACAGTTGCTGATGCAACTACCCCCTCAACCCACCGGGACGCCCGACCCTTCCCGACACCTCGAGCACCTTCACATCCCGCGCATCACGGCCCGCACATCACATCTCGTGATATCTCGCGACATCTCACGCAGACAGCGGCGTTCACCCAGGGCGATCAGGTTCGGGAACAACGATCCGCTCCGATGCCTTGAGCACAACAGGCTCAATGAGAGTGGGCCCAAGCCGCTCGACACGAGGGATGAAGGCCGCATGTCACACACCAGGCTCCTCCCGCTGCTGCCGCTGGACGACGCGGTCGTCCTGCCCGGCATGGTGGTTCCGCTCGACCTGTCGGACGCCGGGACCCGCGCCGCCGTGGACGCGGCCCGCGGCGGCAGGCCCGACTCCACACCCGACGCCAGGGCGCCGGGCATCTCCAGCCGCTCCTTCCAGCGCACCGCCGAGATCCTGCTCGTCCCCCGGGTGGACGGCGACCTCGCCGAGACGGGCGTCCTCGCCGTCGTCGACCAGATCGGCCGGCTGCCGAACGGCGGGACGGCCGCGCTCGTGCGGGCCGTGTCCCGCGCCCGGGTCGGCACCGCCCCCACGCCGCCCGGCGCCGCCGACACCGGTGTCGTGTGGGCCGAGGCGACCCCCGTCGAGCCGGTCCTCCCGGCCGGCTTCACCGGCACGATCAGCGCGACGGCGACCGCGGGCACGCCGGGTGCCACCGGCGCCACCGGCGACCCCGACGGCGCGGCCGCCCGGCTGGTCGAGCTCGCCCGCGAGTACCGCACGCTGGTGACCGGGGTGCTGCGCGCCCGCGGGGTCGGCCAGGTCGCCGACACCGTCGAGGCGATCGAGAACCCCGACACGCTGGCCGACACCGCCGGCTACTCGTCCTACCTGTCGACCGCGCAGAAGCTGGAGCTGCTGCGCACCGTCGACGTGACCGCCCGGCTGGAGCTGCTCGTCCCGTGGACGCGGGAGCACGCCGCCGAGGTCGACGTGGCCGAGACCATCCGGCGCGACGTCCAGGAGGGCGTCGACCGCCAGCAGCGGGAGTTCCTGCTGCGCCGTCAGCTGGAGGCCGTCCGCAAGGAACTGGCCGAGCTGGACGGGTCACCCGCGTCCTCCGAGCAGGAGGACTACCGAGCCCGGGTCGAGGCCGCCGACCTGCCGGAGAAGGTCCGCGCCGCGGCGCTCAAGGAGGTCGACAAGCTGGAGCGGACGGCCGAGTCCTCCCCCGAGGTCGGCTGGATCCGCACCTGGCTGGACACCGTCCTGGAGCTGCCGTGGAACGAGCACGCCGAGGACACCTACGACATCGCCTCGGCGCGGGCCGTGCTGGACGCCGACCACGCCGGGCTCAGCGACGTCAAGGACCGGATCGTCGAGTACCTGGCGGTCCGCCGCCGGCGGGCCGACGCCGGGCTCGGGGTCGTCGGTGGGCGCCGCAGCGGCGCGGTGCTCGCGCTGGCCGGGCCGCCCGGGGTCGGCAAGACCTCGCTGGGCGAGTCCGTGGCCCGCGCCATGGGCCGCCGGTTCGCTCGGGTGGCGCTCGGCGGCGTCCGCGACGAGGCGGAGATCCGCGGCCACCGGCGCACCTACGTCGGTGCGCAGCCCGGCCGCGTCGTGCGGGCGATCCGCGAGGCCGGCTCGATGAACCCGGTGATCCTGCTCGACGAGGTCGACAAGGTCGGCTCCGACTACCGCGGGGACCCGACGGCGGCGCTGCTCGAGGTGCTGGACCCGGCGCAGAACCACACCTTCCGCGACCACTACCTGGAGGTCGAGCTCGACCTGTCGGACGTGCTGTTCCTGGCCACCGCGAACGTGCTGGAGTCCATCCCGGCGCCGCTGCTGGACCGGATGGAACTGATCCTGCTCGACGGCTACACCGAGGAGGAGAAGGTCACCATCGCCCGCGACCACCTGCTCCCGCGCCAGCTCGAGCGGGCCGGGCTGACCCCCGACGACGTCACCGTGGACGACGCGGCGCTGCGGCTGCTGGCCGGCGAGTACACCCGCGAGGCCGGCGTGCGTGACCTGGAGCGGGCGACCGCCCGGGTGCTGCGCAAGGTCGTCGCGAAGGTCGCACTGGACGAGACCGCCCTGCCGGTCACGATCGGCGCCGGCGATCTGGCCGGATACCTCGGACGGCCGCGGCACACCCCGGAGTCGGCGGAGCGCACCGCGCTGCCGGGGGTGGCGACCGGGCTCGCGGTCACCGGGGCCGGCGGGGACGTCCTGTTCGTCGAGGCGTCACTGGCCGACCCGGAGACCGGGGCCGGCGGAGTGACGCTGACCGGGCAGCTCGGCGACGTCATGAAGGAGTCGGCGCAGATCGCACTGTCCTACCTGCGCTCGCGCGGGGTGGAGCTCGAACTGCCGGTCGGCGACCTGCGTGACCGCGGGGTGCACATCCACGTCCCGGCGGGCGCGGTGCCCAAGGACGGGCCGAGCGCCGGGGTCACGATGACCACCGCGCTGGCATCCCTGCTCTCCGGGCGCCCGGTGCGCGCGGACGTGGCGATGACCGGCGAGGTCTCGCTGACCGGTCGGGTGCTACCCATAGGTGGGGTCAAGCAGAAGTTGCTCGCCGCGCACCGCGCCGGCATCACAACGGTGCTCCTGCCGGCGCGCAACGGCCCGGACCTTGACGACGTCCCGGCAGCGGTCCGCGAGGCGCTGACCGTGCACCTGGTTGCGGACGTCCGCGAAGTGCTTGAGCTGGCGCTGGAACCGGCCTTCGACACGACGCACACCCACGCCGTGGCGGCCTGAGATTGTCCGTTGGCGACTAGTTGGGTGCCGCCGCCGCCTCTCACAACGGCGGCGGCGGCACCTACGTGCCGACGCGACGCGCGGGTCCGGAACGCACGCGACACGCCGGCAGTTCGGTTAACACCTTGTGACGGCGCCCACGAAGGGCCGTCCGGCCCGCTACCTTCGGGGCGTGGATCGTGGCCGGTGCCTTCGGCAGGAGCGCGTCGCACAGGAGCGCATCCTGGCAGTGAGTCGACTACGGGGACGCCAGCGTCCGCGGGACAACCGCGGCCCCGGGCGCAGGCCGACCAGACCACCGGGCCGCAGGCCCCGCTGATCTGGTCGCCCCGCCGGGGTGGCGGTAACGCACGGGCTAGACTCGGTGCTTCACCGCAACCGTGGCGAAAGGTGCGCGCGGCGTGGACGCCTTCCGGCGCGGCTGGGTCGGCCTGGCACTGTTCCTCGCCGCGCTGATCATGATGCCGGTGCTCGTGGTCGAGTACCACAGTCGCCTGTCGGACGACGCCCGGTACTCCGGGGTCGACGCGGAGAGCATCATCCCGCCGGTGACCAGCACGGCGCCACCGCGGACCGCGCCCCCCGGCGTGATCGTCGGGTTCAACGGCGTCCTCGAGAACGAGACGCTGCGCGGCTTCCGGCACATCAGCCTGGAGACGACCGGTGACATCGGCGAGATCCACTACACGCTGACCGGCCCGACGGGCAGCCGCTATCCCATGACGGTGAGCGTGGCGCCCTACCTGTTCGCCCCGCACCAGACCGGCTGGGAGACGAGCGCCGTGATGGACGGCGTCTACTCGCTCGAGGCCAGGGCCGAGCGCCCCGGTGTGCCCGCGCGCAGCATCACCTTCACGATCCAGAACTCCACCCCGGCCGGCGCAGCCGCTGGTGTCGGCGCCGGGCCGGTCGCGAGCCGGCCGCCGGCCTGAGCACCGCGACTGGAAGCAACCCCACCTCACGGTGAATATGGAGGCAGGTCGGGACGTGACGTGGTGGGCGGGGCCGGATCCGGAGGCGGTACGTGACGACAGCGACGGAAATCCCTAATGTGAGCGGGATGGATCGCCTGGTTTGGATCGACTGCGAGATGACCGGCCTGGATGCCGGTTCCGACCTGCTACTCGAGGTCGCCTGCCTGGTGACCGACAGCGAGCTCACCGTGCTGGACGAAGGCATCGACCTCGTGCTGGCGGCCCCGGACGCGGCCCTCGACCAGATGCTCCCGGTGGTCCGCGAGATGCACGAGACCTCCGGGCTCACCGAGGCCGTGCGCGGCTCCGACCTCAAGCTCGACGAGGCCGAGGAGCAACTCCTCAGCTACATCCGCCGGTTCGTCCCGGAGGCGCGCAAGGCCCCGCTGTGCGGGAACTCGATCGCGACCGACCGCACGTTCATCGCCCGCTACCTGCCCCAGCTCGACACCTTCCTGCACTACCGCATGATCGACGTCTCCTCGATCAAGGAGCTGGCCCGGCGCTGGTACCCGCGGGCGTACTACGCGGCCCCGGTGAAGTCGGGCGGGCACCGCGCCCTGGCCGACATCCGGGAGAGCATCGAGGAGCTGCGGTACTACCGCGAGATCCTCTTCGTGCCCCAGCCCGGCCCGACCACCGACGCGGCCCGCGCCGCGGCCGCCGCGATCCGCGCCTCCTGACAGTCGCGCCCCCGGCGTTCACCGAACCCCCGGCGCCCACCATGCCTCCGGGGCCCACCGGGCCCACCGGGCGCACCGGAGCCACCCGCGGACCGCCGCCGGATGGGAATCGGACGGATTTCGGCACTCGATCGTGACCCGGCTGCCGCACGGGCACGTTCACCCGGTACGATGGCTGCGCCCGGTGAGATCCGGGCGATGGTGGGTGTAGCTCAGTTGGTAGAGCACCGGGTTGTGGTCCCGGGTGCCGCGGGTTCAAGTCCCGTCACTCACCCCAGATAGAGGGGGCCGCCGCCTGCGGGGGACCCCCTCTCTTCGTCGCGGGATGGCGTTGCCGCTCGCGCTCAGGGCATCCCGCCGCACTGCTGTGATCACGATGCGGGCGCTCGACGGCGAACCTCAGCGCGGCCCGCGCGCAGGCGAGGGAGTCCGCCACCCGCAACGGCGCCGCGACGGGCCCCACGCCGAGGCGGGAGAAGGGTGCCGACGAGAGCGCCCTCGCATCGGCGCTGACCGGCACCCCACCTGCGCCCACCGAGCGGCCGGACCGGGCCCGGCGCACGACGCCGATGTGGGCGTCGATGCCGCCCTTCTCGGCGGCCACGGTCGCCAGCACCCGGATGTCGCGATCCGACCTGAATCCGAGCATGCGAAGCGCGCGCAGCCGGTCGATTTCCGCGAGTGCGGACCTCTCCATGCGATAGCGGGGCGCGGCGGCGCTCCGGCGGCCGTGGCGGGGGACCGTGCTCCTCGGCCGCCGGAGCCCGGTTCACAACATCGGAAATATGGTCATACCGGCGGGATGAGGCCTACGTGTCGGCCCTTTCCCGCGCAGTGGCGGCAAGGCTCGAGATGCGGCGCGGTGCCGCCCTGGTCGGCGGCCCGAAGCTCGAAGACAGCTCGCCCGCCTCGGCAGGTTAGGCAGATCTGATTGATGATGCTCGGCCGCCCCGGGCTCGTGTCGGCCCCGGACGGCTGCTCCGCTGTGGTCACCGGTGAACTCACCTCCCCGGTCATGACAGACCGTGGGACGAGTGGTCGCGCGGACGGCCAGCGCTCGACGAACCCGACGGATGACGAACCCGACGGACGCTGACAGATCGCGGGCCGGAGGAATCCGGCCTAGGACGTGGCCCTCGCCGAGGACCGGGCTCCTCACCTCCCCGATGGCGCTGTCCCGGCGTTCGAGCTGCTCGATCGATCTCGCCGGACATCCGAGCGTGCTGGTCGACCGATGACGCTAGCCAACATCGACATCGTATGGGGTGGAATGCAGGAAAGGACCGCACAACTCTGTCTGCCACGTCTCGCGCTGAACCGGGCGTGGATACACCACCGGCCCGGAAGTGTGGCCCGTGCCGGGCGGTCCGGCATGGCGAGCCCTTCCAGATCCGTCCATCTCCCGCGCCGCCGCGGCGTTCACACCGGACCGGCATCCGCTCTACGCGGCTGCCAGGCTTCCCACCTGCCTCTTCCCTGCCGTCCGCCCGCCGATGCCATTCATGGTCACCCCTGGTTCCGTTCCGGGCGACACACGATTTCCAGAACGGACAATTCACCCATTACGGGAAAAGCGTTGTACAGGCCCGACACCACGAAGAAGACGCGCAGAGTACGGATGATCGCGCCGGACGCGGCCCGTCGGTGCTCCCGATGGCACGCACCGGCCACGTCCGGAGATCACACGAGGATCACCAGATGATCATCCGGCGAACACCGCCGCTCCCGGCCGCTCCGGCGACACCCACCGCGCCATTCACACCGAACACACTCCCAGAGCACACCGGAGACACTTATTCGATGTCGAACAGGCCCTGGCGGACGGCGTACATCACCGCCTCCATGCGGGAGTGCAGCTGAAGCTTGTCAAGAATATTGCGAACGTGATTCTTCACGGTGTTCTCACTGATGAAGAGCTTCCGCGCGATCTCGCGGTTCGCCCGGCCCTCGGCCACCAGCTTGAGGACCTCGAGCTCGCGGGCGGTGAGGTGGGGCGCGTGCGCGCGCGGGCGGTCCTCCCCCCCACGGGCCATCGTCGCGAACTCGACCATGAGCTTCGAGGCCATCGAGGGGCTGATCAGGCTCTGGCCGTTGTGCACGGCACGCACCGCGTCGGCCACCTCGTGCGGCGGGATCGACTTCAGCAGGTAGCCGACGGCCCCCGCCTTGATCGCCTCGAACAGATCGGACTCCTCGTCCGAAACGGTGAGCATCACGATCCGCGTGCGCGGCACCGCGCGCTTGATGGCGCCGGCGGCGGCGATGCCGTCGCGGCCCGGCATCCGCACGTCCATCAGGACGATGTCCGGCGTCGTGCCGGACGCCAGGGTCAGTGCCTCCTGCCCGTCCGCCGCGCGCCCGACCACCGAAATGTCCTCCTCGGTCTCCAGCACGGTCTGCAGGCCCTGGAGGAAGAGCTCGTGATCGTCCACGACGAGAACCCGTATCGGCGTCACGTCACGGGTCGGGTCGGCATCAGCGGCCGACGGCGGCACCACACTGGCCGTCATCACACATCCGGAAATCGAGTTCGGTTTTTACGCCACGCGGCTTCTCCACCGCAGGCGAAAGCCGGTTCGGACACCTGCCCACTCTACGTGATGCACTACACACATGAGGTCGCAGCCGCGCTGAAGTCACCTCCGACTTCCATGTCCTTAACGCATCCGACATGCCGGAAATAGTACGCGGCTTCACCGCAAGTTTGGCGTAGTGGGACGTTCTGCTCTCCGTCCGGGACGCGACCCCGGCCCACCAACAGGCTCGCGAGCTGTGCGGACGTCCACCCACGGCCCCGGCGGGCACATTCATCCGGCTGCTCAGCACAACCAGGCAACGACGCGCGGTAGCAACACGATCCGGGTAACAGGTGCTTCATAACCAGTTATCTGAGTCTCCTGGATGTACCGCGTGCGCGACGGCATTGAAGGCTGTTTGGTGGCGCCGCGATCGGATCAGAGAGACCCTCGTCAGATGGACGCCGCAGCCAGCACTCCCCCGTCCCGCCTGCGTCTCAAGCCGGGCACCGCCTGGGCCGACGCCTACTCGCGCGCCCGGCAGGAGGCCCCGGAAGCGTTCCACGAGGACCGCCTGCTCAACCTGTGGGGCGGTCAGTGGCGTCGCACCGGCAACCCGCTGCACAGCCTCACGCCGGTGGACGGCACCCCGATCGCCGGCCCGCCGATGATCGAGCCCGACGAGGCGCGCGAGGCCATCCGCGCGACCCTCGACGACCACAAGGAATGGCGCGACGTCCCGCTGGCCGACCGCAAGGCCCGGGTGACCGCCGCGATCGAGGCGATGGAGGAGCACCGCGACCTGCTCGCACTGCTGCTGGTCTGGGAGATCGGCAAGCCGTGGCGGCTCGCCCGCACCGACGTCGACCGCGCCCTGGACGGCGTGCGCTGGTACGTCGACGAGATCGACTCCATGATCGGCGGCCGGGCGGCCCTGCCGGGCCCGGTCAGCAACATCGCGAGCTGGAACTACCCGATGAGCGTGCTCATGCACGCCATGCTCGTCCAGGTGCTCGCCGGCAACGCGGCGATCGCCAAGACGCCGACCGACGGCGGGGCGGCCTGCCTGACGCTGGCCTGCGCGCTCGCCCGCCGGGCCGGGCTGCCGGTGTCGCTGGTCTCCGGGTCGGGGTCGCGGCTGTCGTCCGCGCTGGTGCGGGCCCCGGAGATCGGCTGCCTGGCGTTCGTCGGCGGGCGCTCCGCCGGCGGCCAGGTCGCCGCCGCGCTCGTCGACACCGGCAAGCGGCACTTCCTCGAGCAGGAGGGCCTCAACGCCTGGGGCATCTGGGACTTCTCCCAGTGGGACCTGCTCGCCTCGCACCTGCGCAAGGGCTTCGAGTACGGCAAGCAGCGCTGCACCGCCTACCCGCGCTATGTCGTCCAGCGCCAGCTCTTCGACAAGTTCCTGGAGATGTACCTGCCGGTGGTCTCCTCGGTGCGGTTCGGGCATCCCCTCGCCGTGGCGGACGACTCCGACCCGCTGCCCGACCTCGACTACGGGCCGGTGATCACCGCGGAGAAGGCGGCGGAGCTCGCCGCCAAGATCGACGAAGCGGTGACCAAGGGCGGCGTGCCGCTCTACCGCGGCGACCTCGCCGACGGCCGGTTCCTGCCCGGCCAGGACCGGGCCGCCTACGTCCCACCGGTGGCGATCCTCAACCCGCCGCCGTCGGCCGCGCTGCACCACGCGGAGCCGTTCGGGCCGGTCGACAGCATCGTGGTCGTCGACTCCGAGGCCGAGCTGCTGTCCGCGATGAACGCCTCGAACGGCGCGCTCGTCGCCTCACTGGCCTGCGACGACGACACCACGGCGCGCCGGCTCGCCGGGGAGCTCGCCGCGTTCAAGGTCGGCGTCAACAAGCCCCGCTCGCGAGGCGACCGGGCCGAGCCGTTCGGTGGGCGCGGCGCGTCGTGGAAGGGCGCGTTCGTCGGCGGGGAGCACCTCGTCCGCGCGGTCACCGTCGGCGCGGACCCGAACGAACGCCTCTACGGCAACTTCCCCTCCTACTCCCTCTACCCGGAGACGTGATCAGGCTCCACCCCAGGACCTGTTCAGGGTGCCGCGGCCCCGCCCCACCCAGCCAG
>NZ_CASGGV010000038.1:0-13228 GCF_949319125.1 Frankia sp. Hr75.2
GGGGCCGGATCGCCGGGTGCCGGATCGCTGTCGCGGTGACCGCGGACCGGGTCAGGCGCGGGTCTGCTGGCGGCCGCGCTGGGTGACGTCGGTGCGCCGGGCGGCGACGTGGCTGGTTCCGGGCCGCCACATCTCGGCCATGAGCCCTTCGGCCAGGTGCGCCTCGTCGAGGGTCGCCGTGTTCGCCAGCTGCCGGTAGTGCAGCAGCAGCCGGCGAACGCTCTGCCCGTCGTTGCTCACGATGTCGCCGGCCAGCCGCCGCGCGCACCCCAGCAGCTCGTCGTGCGGCACGACGTGGTTGACCAGGCCGAGCCGCAGCGCCTCCGCCGCGGTCAGGAAGTTGCCGGTCAACGACATCTCGACGGCCCGGCGCAGCCCGATCGACCGCGCCAGCAGGACTGTGGCCCCGCCGCCCGGCATGATCCCGAGCCGGGCGTGGGTGTCGGCGAACAGGGCGCGCTCCGAGGCCACCAGGAACGTGCACTGCAGGGCCAGCTCGAGGCCTCCCGTCACGGCCACGCCGTTGACGGCTCCGATGACCGGCTTGTCGATGACGGGCAGGAACCGGAACAGCCCGTTGTCGTACCGCTCGGGCCCCTCCCCCGGCCCGCGCGGGACGGCGGAGGGCGGCACCTCGCCCGAGACCTCCTTGAGATCGACCCCGGCGCAGAACGCGGGATCGGTGCCGGTCAGGATCACCGCGTCGACGCCGGGATCATCCCCGGCCGCGGCGACGGCGTCCCACAGCGCGTGCGTGAGCGCCCGGCTGAGCGCGTTGCGCGCGGCGGGCCGGTTGAGCGTCACCGTCGTGACGCGGTCCGCGGTCTCGACTACGACGACGGGCTCGCTCTCGCCCACCACCGCCACCCCGCTTCCGTAGTTCATGGATTCACCATCGGGTCAAGGATCCACCGGCTCGGGCGGTGTCCCGCTACCTCACGGCAGCGGCGGCCGGCCCACGCACGGCCGCCGCGACCCCGCCGTCCACGAGGAGGTCGATGCCGCTGACGAAGCGCGCCTGGTCCGACAGGAGGAAGGCGACCACGTCGGCGACGTCCTCGGACTGCCCGATGCGGCCGACCGGGGTCCGTTCGACGAGCGCCTGCATGGAGCTGTGCTCCGCCGCCTCCTGCTTGCCCTGCGGCGTGTCGATGATCCCCGGGGAGAGGGAGCAGACCCGGCCGCCGAGCGGCCCGACCCGGACGGCCTCCTGCTGGGCGAAGCGCTGCACCCCCCGCTTGGCCCACGAGTAGGCCCAGCCCGAGTCCTCGACCGTGGCGCCGAGCGCGGCGTGGATCCGGTCGAGGAGGTCCGGGGCGAGCGGGTCGTCCAGCGCGGCGTCGGCGGTCGGGTGGGGTTCACCGATCGCCAGGATCGGCGCCATCGAGGCGAAGTAGACCGACGCCGTGCCGGCCGTGGTGAGCGGCCGCAGCGCCTGCGCCAGCTGCGCCGTGGCGACCAGGTCGACGGCGAAGATGCGCCGCCAGTCGGCCATGGTCGGGGAGATCCCGGCCGCGTGGGCGACGGCGCGCAGCGTGCCGAGCTCGGCGACCCGGGCGGCGAGCCGCTCCACGCCGTCGACGTCGGTGATGTCCAGGACGAACGGCTCGACGGTGGCCGAACCGGCCTTGGTGAGCTCGCCGACCACTCCGGCGACGGCGGGGTCGCGGTCCACCAGGAGCAGGACGTCCACCAGGTCGACGAGCCGGTGGGCGCAGGCCAGGCCCATGCCGCGGCCGGCCCCCGTCACGATGCCCACGGTGCTCACGGCTCGATCACCACCCGCAGCGCGCCGGCCTTGCGGTCGGCGGCGACCCGGAACGCCTCGGCGGCGTCGGCGATCGGGAACCGGTGGGTGATCAGCGTCCGGGTGATCTCGGGGTCCTTGGCGAGCATGGCCGCCGCGTCCTCCATCTCCCGACCGTTCTCATGGGCGCAGTAGCCCATGGAGGGGATGAGCCGCCCCTCGCGGTGGAACAGCGGGCTCCAGTTGACCCCGACCTTGGCTGCCAGCTGGACCCCCACGCAGACCACCGTGCCACCGGGGGCGACGAGATCGATCGCGCGGTCGAGGCCGCTGTCCGAGCCGGCGGCCTCCACGACGACGTCGTAGAGCCCGTCGTGGGCGAGCGTCGCGCCGAGCCGCTCCCCGGCCTCGGCCTGGTGGGGGTGACGCGCGTCGAGGGCGATCTCGGGTGCGCCCTGGTGCCGCGCACCGGCGACGGCGAGCAGGCCCAGCGCACCGGCCCCGACGACGGCGACCCGGGTGTTCGGCCCGGTGCCGGCGAGCCGCAGGGCGTGCCAGGAGACCGACGCCGGCTCGACCAGCGGGGCGTCGCGGACGTCGAGGCCGGCCGGGAGCGGGACGAGCCGCTCCGAGGGCACGCGGAACTGCTCGGCTATCCCGCCGTCGGCGGTCGCGCCGAGGGCCTGCTTCGTGTGCTGCACGCAGAGGTTGTACCGCCCCTGCCGGCAGAGGTCGCACACCGTGCAGCCCATGATCGCCTCGACGATCGCCGCCGACCCGTCCTCACGCACGCCCGCCAGCTCGTGCCCGATGATCCGTTGGCTGCCTAATCTGATGTACAGGAGGTCGGAGCTACAGATGCTCGCGGCCGCGATCTTCAACACCTCACCGGAGCCGGGCGGCTCCTCGAGGTCGACGACGCTGACGCCGCCGTTGCCGGCACGTACGGCTTTCATGGGAGCTCCCTGACGGTGACGATTCGATCCGCCCTTGTCACCCGCATCACCAGAACGCTGTTCTGACCATGCGGAAACAGCTTCTTCATCGCCGGAATCGTACTCTCAGCACCCCGCCGCGGAAACGGTATCGCCGCTTCCCCACCGGCCCCGCTTTCCGGCGCCGGATCTGACCGCGAGACGTCGCCGCGCCGTCGATATGGTGGGGATCTTCCCGGACGAAACAGTCGCCCACCCGACGGCGGCGGCCGCGGGACAAGGGGCGCACGTGCGGCAACGGGCGACGGCGGTGCTCTCGGTGGCCGCACTGACCATTGCGGCGGTCTGCGGGCTCGCCGCGTGCGGGGGCGCGTCGGGCGACGCCGGCTCGGCCGGCGGCGAGGTCCGCGCCGTCGACGGGCCGGTCGACATGGGTGCCCTCAACGACGTCTGCGCCGGGAACGTGGCCCTCACCTCCGCTCCGCCCTACACCGGGCCGGCACCGCATCCGGTGGCATTGTTCAGCCAGCATCAGGGAAACGACCCCACCGGGTCGACGTTCCCCGTCCGGCTGCTCCAAGACGTGGGCCAGCCCGAGCGCGACGCCTTCCTGGCACGGCCGGCGCAGACCCAGCTCGTCGCGTGCGCCGAGCGGGACGCCCGCGAACCCACCGATGTCATCTGCCGTTTCGACATCGGCAGCCAGAAGCAGGTGCCGTTCTTCCGCACCTCGTACCGGATCACGGTGCGCGCGGCGCACACGGGGCAGGTCGTCGCCACCGTCCCGGTGAACCCGGCCGCCGCGGGGTGCCCGACCTCGGTGAAGGTCGCCTGGAGCGGCGCGGAGGTGTTCAGCGCCCCGACCGACCGTCAGATCGTCACCGCGCTGACGCCCTTCGTTTCCTGGGGCGGAACCGGGACACCGCCGGTGCCCGCGGGCCCGGAGGATGCCCCGGCCGCGGGCGGGGCCCCGGTTGTCGAGGGCTCCGTCCAGATGACGACCGGGCCGGGGGTGGACCCCGCCAGCCCCGCGGTCCGCGCCCATCTCACCTTCTGGGACGCCTTCGCCCGGGCCCAGGAAGGCGACCGCGCCGCCCTCGGCACGCTGCTGGACCAGGTCGACGGATCTTTCTTCGGCACGCTGACGACCATCCTGGACCAGAACCGCGCCATCCCGGGCCGGTCCGTCCGCGGGCCGCTGCGGCTCCTGGTCACCGGGGTCTCGGCCGGGCCGGAGGGCGGAGCGGCCGCCGTGGACAGCTGTCTGGACGAGACCGGGCGGGAGACCCTGGAGCAGTCGCTGCCCACCGGGCAGATCGGCATCGCGTCCCGGATCCGGGTGAACCTTGCCCGTGACTCCACCGGCGAGTACCGGGCCACGGGCTTCGCCGATGCGCCACCGGCCCCGTGCCCACCCCCCGCCGGGCGGATCAGCTAGCCCGAGGGCGGAAACGGGTTCAGGAGGCGGAGAGGGTGACCTCGGTCGCGGGCCCGGCGAGATTGTGGTGGATGACCAGGGTGGCCGTCGCATCGGTGCCGCCCTGCGGCGTGTACTCGGGGGTGACGACGCACCGGGCGCCTGTCGGCAGGGACGCGCCCTCGCAGTCGCTCGTGTAGCTGAACGCGGCGGCGTCTGATCCCACGATCTCGACGGACGTGACGGCCAGCGGGTCGTCGCCGGTGCTCTCGACCGTCACCGGCTGGCAGGCGGAGCTGGTGCAGAACACCGTCTCCGGCGTCACGGCGATGCCGGGCTCCGGGCCGGGCCGCGTCCCGGCGCTCCCCTCCAGGTTCACCTCGTTGGCGGGACCGCTGAGATTCTGGTGGATGACCAGCGTCGCGACGGCCGCCTCGCCGCTGTCCAGCGGCACGTAGCCGACGCTGAGGGTGCACTGCCCGCCGGGCGGCAGCTCGGCCTCGCAGCCCGCGTCCACGGAGAACGCATCGGCGTCGGGACCGATGATCTCGGTCGAGGTGACCCGCAGCGTGCCGGTGCCGGTGCTTTCCACGGTCACGGTCCCGGCGCACCCCGAGTCATCGCAACTCAGCGTCTCCGGGGTCACCTCGATGCCCGGCTCACCCGGCCCGCCGCTCGGCCCGCCGTCGTCCGGTGTGGCCGAGGGGTCCGTGTCCTCGGGAACCTCTGGCAGTACCTCGACCTGCTCGGACTCGAAACGGTCACCGGAGTCGTCGTCTGTCGCTTCGGCGACCACCCCGGTCGCCGGGCCGGTCACCTCCAACAGCGCGACGTTCTCCTCGGCCTGCGGGACGAGTCGGTTCGCCCCGTCCACGGAGAAGTGCAGGTTCACCGCGGCCAGCAGCGTGAACCAAGCATCCTTCAGCTCACCGGCGACCTTGTGACGAAGGATCATCAGGGTTCGGTCCGATGGGACGTCCCGCGGCAATGCAACCGATTCGCTGATCGTGAAGGTGCCGATCGGGGTCACCAGGTCACGACTCGCGCTGACGTCGATGTTGCCGTTCTCATCGATGGCGAACACGATGGGCGCGAACGGTGGCTTGTATTCGGCCTGGCAGGCACTGGCGCCGACTAGAACAACGACCGCCAGCAGAAATCCTGCGGCGCGGCGCCGACCGGCCCGGGCCACCGCCGTGAACCCGGTACGATCCTTCCGCCGCCGCCTCCTCGGCTTCGCCGCCACCGCACGGGTCTCGCCTTCCTTCGGTACGCCCGGCCTGAGATCGATGCTCACCTGAGACGTCACTGGAAGGCCCCCCGGCTGTGAGTGAACGGGCGTTTGGCGCGCGGAACCACGCTGGCCCGATGGGCCAGCGCACCCCCCCGTGGCGCGCTGGCCCGGGCTCACCGGACCGGCCGCGGCGGATGTGGCCGGCGATCCGGCTGACCGGCGCGGGTGCCGTTTTCCCACGGGGCGCTGTTTCCCCCGAAGGATGATCGGTCACGAAGATGAGCCTGATCTTTCCGGGAGCGGCCAACATCAGGGGTAGCCCTGAAACCGGGACCGGCTTCGAGTGGCATCCTCGGACAAATGTCCGCCACGGCGCTTCTCACGGATAACCACGCGGATTTCTGTGCCCTGGCAAGCGTCACCCTGACGGCCGGCGGCTACCGGGTCGTCGGTGACGCCGGACAGGATGGGCCGGACTGGCCGCGGCGGTCGCCGTCATCCCGGACATCGTGCTGCTCGTCCTGCAGCTTCCCGACCTCGACGGCCAGTCGGCAGCCGAGCCTGATCGCGTCGTCGGCGCGCCCTGAACACGTCGGTCAGTGATGTGCTCGCAGATAGGTGAGCACCGCGAGAACCCGCCGGTGATCGTCCGGTTCGAGTGCCAGGCCGAGCCGGGTGAAAATGCTGCGCACATGGGATTCGACCGTCTTCGGAGTGAGGACCAGCTGCGCACCGATCGCCTGGTTGGAACGGCCCTCGGCCATCAGCGCGAGCACCTCCCGTTCGCGGGCGGTCAGGGTGTGCAGGGGATCACGCCGCGACCGGGCGGCGATCATCAGGTCGACGACCTCGGGGTCGAGAACGCAGCCGCCCGCCGCGACCCGGGTAACGGCCTCGACGAACGCCTCGATGCCGGTCACGCGCTCTTTGAGTAGATAGCCCACGCCCCGGGCGTTCGCGCCGAAAAGCACCGGAAGGTAATGCGACTCCAGGTAGTGCGAGAGCAGCAGCACCCCGAGGTCCGGATGCCGGGCGCGCAGCTCCACCGCGCTCTCCAGCCCTTCCAGCCGGCCGGTGGGAGGCATGCGGATGTCGATGACCGCGATGTCGGGGCGTAGCGCCGAGACCGCGTTACGCAGCCCGTCGGCGTCGCTCACCTGCCCCACGACCTGGAAGTCGTGCTGCTCCAGCAGCCAGGCGATGGCCTGACGGAACAGCGGCGCGTCGTCCGCCAGGACGACCCGGGTCGGCGTCACACGCATGGGAGCACAGCTCGTATGGACGTCCCACCTCCGGCACGGTCGCCCACCGTCAGCCCGCCGACGACCGCGGCGACCCGGACGACCACGCCGACGGCCACAACACCGAGCACCACAGCCGCCCGTACTCGGTATGGACGAGCCGACTTGTCCCCCTTGGCACCGCCCCAGCATCCCAGACCCGCCACGAAACGTCACAGACCTGACACAAGGAGATCGCACGTCTTACCGGACCCGCCGCGGGCCCAATCAAGTCGGCACGCCCCGCCGGCCACGTCTCTACGTACGGCTCCGAGCAACCGCGGCGGTTCGAGCCGTCCGAAATCCCCGGCTGTCTCCGGCGACCTCGGGGAGATTCCCGATGAGTTGAATCTTCTCAGTCCGGTGGGCGGAGGGCCGGCGGCTCAGATGGTCACCCAGAGCGGCGAAGAGGCCACTTTCAATGATCGAAAGTGGCCTCTAGTTGGTCGGGGTGGCGGTGGTCGACCGGATTGACCACAATGCGAACCACCACCCGATTGTCCCCGGCCTTGTGATATCCATCACAGGCCATGCGAGCAGGTCGTCTACCAGCGGAAACACCACTACCCAGGCACCCCCGCCGACGCCGCACAGCCCCAACCGGCTGGTGGCACACCACATCCGGGTGACGTCCGATGGTCGGGGCGGCACCCACCGGCCCCGACCATCCCCCCCGGGGGGCAGGTAGCCCGGCCGTCTACCCAACCCGTCAACCCGGCGGACCTCCCAGCCGAACCCGGCCGGGCCCACAACCAGCCACACCAAGATCACACCTATACCGGCGCGCATCCCCGACCCCCTGAACGCCCAGCGTTGGCCTCCTTGCCAACAACCACCTGGGACAGCGCCCGCACCGGTCCCACTGGGCATGTCTCCACGCTCGGCGAGGATCGCTGCCGCTGGTTTTCCTGGACGCGGGCCAGCAGCCTGGTGTTCTCCGCCGGTGTCATCACCTGCCGGACCAGGACCACCACCAGCACCACCACCAGCAGCAGCAGCAGAGCGAGATCAACGGCTGGGTGACGGTTCAGCCGTTTCCGTCCTGCTGGATTCGGTGAACGCGGCGAACGCGCGCGGCCCGTACACGGTGGCCGGACCCCCGTTCATGAGCAGCGCTACTCCGAGAGCCTCGGCCACCTCCTGGGAGGACGCACCCGCGCGCGCCGCGCCGCGAGCGTGCGCGGCGATGCATCCGTCGCACTCCCGGGTGACGGCGATGCCGAGCGCGATGAGCTCCTTGGCCTTCCCACTCAATGCGCCATCCGTAAGTGTCTGGCGGTGCAGGTCCGCATAGGCTGCCCACACGTCCGGGATCGCCTTCCGTAGCTGGCGGACTTCGGGATGCAGCGCATCCAACACATCCTTACCGTGTGCAGTCGTCATCTCCTGCTCCTTATGCCGTGTCAGGGAGGATCTGCCGGCCGGTGATGGAGTACGGGCGAATCCGGATCCAGCGGAACTGTCCAGTCATCTCGGTTGTCTCGGTCCATGCCCGGAACCCCGTCGCCTCCAGCCGGGACAGCGACGCGTCATCCTGGACCTCCTCGCAGGTTCCTTTGATGACGACGCTCCACCCGTGCCGGTGTACCGCGTCGAAGCCGTCGATCTCGAAGCCGACGGCGGCCTGTTCAAGTGCGGCGGACAGTTTCGAGCCGACCGCGCTGCGGAACACCACCGCGGACCCGTCCACCAGGTAGGTCACGGGGAAGATCTCGGGCTCGCCGTCCGCGAGGAACGCCACCCGTCCCACCTGGCCGGCCGCGAGCAGCGTCGCGCACTCCGCCACGGACAGCACCGAGAGCCCAGCATGGTCGATGGCCCGACCGTTCATGGTCCGCACCCCTCTCGTCTCAACCCCGTGCAGATCTGATAACCATAGGACTCGAGGTGAAATCTGGATCATCCACGATCATCAGGTCGGCGAGGGCTCGGCGGCGTCCTCAGATGAACAGCAGCTGGGCGCCGTTGGTCTTCTCGATGAAGTCGGCGGCACTGATGATCCCTTCGACGGCCTCGTACAGATCGGACTCGTCGAGGTGCATCATGTCGGCCGACATGCGGCAGGCCCACAGGTGTCCGCCGGAGGCGACGATCTGCTCCAGGAACTCCGGCACCTCGGGCACGCCGACCTCGGCGATCTGCTTCTTCATCACGTGGGTCGTCATCGCCGTCATACCGGGCAGGCCGCCCAGGCCCTGGGGCATGTGGGTCGCGGTGTTGCCGAGCAGGGTGAACTTCAGGTCGTGCATCCTGGACTTGGTGATGATGTCGAAGCCCCAGAAGGTGAAGAACAGGTGGGTCTCCACCCCTTCACCCAACGCCGCGTTGGCGAGGACGAGCCCGGGGTAGGCCATGTCAAGGGTTCCCTTGGAGCAGATGATCGCCAGCTTGCGGCCGGTCTCGTCATCGTCGAAATTGGGGACGAAGGCAGCCGGCGCGGGCTCGGTGGCAGCCAAGGTGGCTTCAGTGACGGTCATGGGGATGCCTTTCCTTCTGGGCCCGGTGGTCAGACGCAGCCGTGCGGCTTGGGCAGACCGGCGATGTAGGCCATCTTCTTCGCCGGCTTCTTCGGGAACAGGGTGAACAACTCCTTGGTCGGGATGCCGGCCAGGGTCGTCACCCGGCGGATGGTCGCGGTCTCGCCCTGGGCTTTGTAGTCCTCGCGCAGGAAACGGATCGCCTTCCAGTGGGCGTCGGTCAGGCCGATGCCTATCTGCGCGGCGAGCTGCCGGGCGAGGTTCTCGTCCCACTCGTCATAGTCGGTGAGGAAGCCTTCCGGGTCGACGTGGACCGTACGGCCGCTGACAGTAGTGGTAGGCATCGTTACTTCTCCTTTGCGGGCAGACGCTTGCCGGCCATCGACATGTGCGCCGGCAGCGGGATCGGACGTCCGGGCAGCAGCAGGTGCCAGTACATCCAGCGGAACGCCAGCTTGCCCCAGTGGTTGCGGCTGCTCTCCTTCAGGAGGCCGAACGGGCCGACCACAGGCAGCGGGTAGTAGCCGGGCAGCGGTTCGGTGTCGTAGTTGAAGTCGATGAGCAGACCCTTGCCGTCACCGGACTCGATGAAGCAGTTGGCATGCCCGTCGAACTTCTCCGTCATCGGCTCGCCGGCGATGTGGCGCAGGAAGTTCCTGGTGAAGACGTCCGCAGAGAAGTGCGCGACCGAGCCGGCTTTCGATGTCGGCAGGTCGGCCGCGTCGCCGACCGCGAAGATGTTGTCATGCGTCTTGGACAGCAGGGTGTGTTTGTCCACCGGCACGTAGTTCAGTTCGTTGCCCAGGCCGGAGCGGGCGATGCAGTCGGCGCCCATGTTCAGCGGCACGGTGACCAGCAGGTCGAACGGAATCTCCCGCTCGTCGTAGGAGACCAACGTCTTCGCGTCCGGATCGATCCGCTCGACCATGAAATCGCTCTCCACCGCGATCTTGCGGTCGTCCAGCATCGAACCCAGCCGCGCCGACGCGATCGGCTTGGTGAACGCGCCCGACAACGGGGTCGCGTAAACGATCTCCACCTGGTCGTGCATGCCGCGGCGGCGGAAGTATGCCTCCGCGAGGAAGGTGAACTCCAGCGGCGCGACCGGGCACTTGATCGGCATGTCGACGATGTGCACCACCAGCCGCCCGCCGTGGAACCCCTCCAGCGCGCTGGCAAGCGCGACGGCTCCGTCAAGGCTGTAGAATTCATGAATCGTCTTGCGCCATTGTGGGCCGAGCAGCCCCGGAGTCTGATCCGGCCGGGGTCCGGTGCCGGTCGCAATAATCAGCTGGTCGTACGGGAGGTGCCGGCCGTCGGCCAACAGCACCGTGTTCTCGGCGGCCTCCACCCGTTCGATCTCACCCTGCACCAGATCCACCCCCGCCGGAATGAACCGGCGCCGCGGCCTGACCACCTCATCCGGCGTGTAGGTGCCGAACGGGATGAGCAGGAAACCCGGCTGGTAGACATGCTGATCGTTCTGATCGACGATGGTGATCTGCCATTCCTTCCGGCTCAGCCGGCGGCGCAGCTTGTTCACCACCATCGTGCCCGCGGTCCCGGCACCCAGCACTAACAGCCGCCTCATGACACGCCTCCCACATCTGCCCCGCGGGCTGTCGGTGGAGACAGCCACCCTTTTCACGGCTGGCGGATGTCAGCCGCCCCACTTTTTGTCTACCCCGACAGTAGGGCGGTACGCGTGCCCGATCAGGGGCCGTCAGTCCCGGGCGACAGGGCCACAGGGGCCCTGTGACCAGGGTGTTTCGGCCAGATGGTCACGTCGTCCAGCTGACCACGGAGCAGCCAGCCGGTGAGCCAGGCGGCCCAGCCGGTCCCCTCGGCACCCCACAGCACCAGGCCGGTGACGATCTCGACAGGATGACCGGGTTCCCGATCAGGTAGCCGGTGGCGGACAGGGCGACGAGATCCAGCACAAGCAGCCAGTGGATGAGGCGTACCGGCAAGTCCATGAGTCTGACGGGTAACCAGCCCCTTCGGCACACCGGCGCGGGACTATCCGCACCCCCCGAGTCAGGACTTACGCGACATGAGCAGATCTTGCTGGTGGAGAAGCATAAGACGCGGTCAGTGATGTTCCGGAAAATACACTGCCGGCGGAAAATACACTGCCGGCAGAGTGGGACCGAGGAGGCTGCCATGATATATGTTGCGCCCGGCAAGCCGGGTAGTATCGTCGATGTCGCGGACCGCTACGAGAACTTCATCGGCGGGAAATGGCTGCCACCGCGAGTGGGGAAATACTCGACGAATCTCAGTCCGGCGACCGCGCAGCCGATCTGTGATATTCCGCGGTCCACGCCGGATGATGTCGACGACGCCTTGGACGCCGCGCACGCCGCAGCCGACCCGTGGGCTTCCGCGTCCCCGGCGCAGCGGTCCGCGGTGCTCGACGCGGTCGCCGACGCGATCGACGCCAACCGGGAGATGCTGGCGGTTACGGAGAGCTGGGAGAACGGCAAGCCAGTGCGGGAGACGCTGGCCGCCGACATTCCGCTGGCCGCGGACCACTTCCGTTACTTCGCCGCGGCTGCGCGTACTCTTGAGGGGTCGATCTCGGAGATCGACAGCAAGACCTACGCCTACCACTTCCACGAGCCACTCGGGGTGGTCGGCCAGATCATTCCCTTCAACTTCCCGCTGCTGATGGCGGCGTGGAAGCTCGCCCCCGCGCTGGCGGCCGGCAACTGCTCGGTCATAAAGCCCGCTTCGCCGACACCGTGGTCGATCCTGAAGCTCGCCGAGGTGATTCAGGACATCGTCCCGCCTGGCGTCATCAACATTGTCAACGGTCCTGGCGCCGAGGTTGGTAGGGCGCTGGCGACCAGCCCGAGGATCGCGAAGATCGCGTTCACCGGCGAAACCGTGACCGGCCGGCTGATGATGCAGTACGCCGCACAGAACATCATCCCGGTCACCCTGGAACTAGGTGGGAAGTCACCGAACGTCTTCTTCGAGGACGTGATGGCTGCCGACGACGCTTTCCTGAACAAGGCGGTCGAGGGCCTGGTGTTGTACGCCTTCAACAAGGGCGAGGTGTGCACGGCCCCGTCCCGGGCGCTGATCCAGGAGTCGATCTACGACGAGTTCATGGCACGGGTGCTGGAGCGGGTCCACCGGATCCGGCAGGGCAACCCGCTCGACCCCGCGACGATGCTCGGCCCGCAGGTCTCCGCGCAGCAGCTGTCGAAGATCGCGTCGTACGTGGACATCGGGCTGGCCGAAGGTGCGGAGCTGCTGGCCGGCGGACACCGGCCGAAGATGGACGGGGATCTCGCCGGCGGTTACTTCTTCGAGCCGACGCTGCTTAAGGGCCACAACAGGATGCGGATCTTCCAGGAGGAAATCTTCGGTCCGGTGCTGTCCGTGACCACGTTCAAGGACGAAGCCGAGGCGCTCGCCATCGCCAATGACACGCTCTACGGGCTCGGCGCCGGTGTCTGGACCCGCGACGGCGGCCGGCAGTTCCGGATGGGCCGTGGCATCAAGGCCGGCCGGGTCTGGGTCAACTGCTACCACCAGTACCCGGCGGGAGCCGCGTTCGGCGGGTACAAGGTGTCCGGTATCGGACGGGAAAACCACCGGATGATGCTTGAGCACTACAGCCAGACCAAGAACATGCTCGTCAGCTACGACGAGAACGCTCTCGGCCTCTTCTGAGGAATCCGGAGCCCATTGAATGTCTGACCGACGCTCCGTACCCGGAGTCACCGCCACTCCCGCGGCCCGGGCAGCCATCGCCCGGCTGCGGGAGGATCGGGGTCCGCTACTGCTCATGCAGTCGGCAGGCTGCTGCGACGGCAGCGCGCCCATGTGCTTCCCACTGGGCGAGTTCGTGGTCGGGGACGGCGACATCCTGCTGGGCCACGTTCTCGACTGCCCGGTCTACCTCGAGGCCCGCCACCTCGCGGCCTGGCCGCACGGGGAGCTGGTTCTCGACATCGAGCCCGGCTTCGCGGACGGCTTCTCCCTCGACGCCGGCGAGGGAATGCATTTCGTCATGCGCGAAAGCGCCGCTCTCGCCTGCCCGCGACGGTCGGAGCCCACCGAGCCACCTGGTACACCGCCACCCAGTACACCGCAATGAACGGAGGACGTCATGCAGGCAGCCGTT
>NZ_CASGGV010000039.1:0-13094 GCF_949319125.1 Frankia sp. Hr75.2
GTGGGGAGTAGGCGACTGTGGGAGTACGTCGCCGTCTGCGCGTTCCTCGGCTGCCTGGTTGCCGCGCGGGCGATCGTCCGCCGGTGCCGGTCGGCAGGTCCGCCCCGGCCCGGTGCGCACCCCGGTTCGAAGCCTCGGACCTGCATGGACGGCGATACCACCGGTAGGTCCACCCCTCGGCCCGGACGGCCCGGAGCGCGCTGGACCGATCCGAACGGCCCCTGAGAACAGGGCAGCAGGTCGGGTGAGAACGGGACCCTGAAGTCACCTGACGACGCGGGACGAATGGAGGATCGTAACGGGAACAGGGAAACGGACCAAGGAGGATGATCTCCATGTCTGGACTCGTCGATCGACACCGGCATCGTACGGCCCGCCGGCCCCCCGGTCTTTCCCCGACAGCGCCGGCGCGCGAGCTCTTCGGCTCGTAGGACGAGGCGGTGGGATCGCGGCCCGCGGATTTCCGCGGGCCGCTCGAACCGGAGCCGGATCGGCCGGTGTTTGAACACCGCTGTGTGGCCCGGTCGCGCCATTTTATTCGCCCGGATTGAATTCCGGGTGATTCTCCGCCGCGGCATCTTCCTTCGTTCGCTGCCCGGCTTTCCGTTCAACGGTGTGGCCGGGCTCTGTGCGTGGGGCGCCCCGCGGATGGCGATCCGTCGTCCACGATCCTCGATCCTCGGCTTGATCCGCGGCGTCGATCAGCGGTGCCGGCGATTCGGTCGCGCGGCGGCGGGTGAAACCGAACAGGAATCGTCCAGAACACGGTCTGGAGACGTAGATGTTCGTGCAGAAGGACGCCTTTCCAGGGCAGGACACCGAGGTCCGCCCCGCGCCGTCGGAAATCCCGGGCCCTGCGCCCGTCCGGGAGCAGGCGGCCCGGGAAATCCGTCTCGACAGCCGCGAGACCGTGCAGACTCCCACCGCCGTGGTCTTTCTCACCGAGGACCGCGCGTACAAGCTGCGCCGGGCGGTCAACCACGGTTTCGTGGACCACCGCTCCCGCCGGGCCCGGCTGATCGCCTGCGAGGACGAGGTACGGCTCAACCGGCGCCTCGCCCCGGACGTGTACCTCGGCGTGGCCGACATCCGGGACGAGACCGGGGCACTGCGCGACCACATGGTCGTCATGCGACGGCTGCCGGCCGACCGCCGGCTCTCCGCGCTGATGACAGCCGACGTCTCCGGCGAGCTGCGTGGGCTCGCCCAGCGGCTCGTGGCGTTCCACGAAGGGTGCGAGACCACGCCCGAGAACACCCGCACCGGTGGTCTGTGCGCGTTGGAGGCACTCTGGCTGGAGGCGATGGACGGCCTCGCGCCGTTCCGCGGCCGGATCCTCGACGCCGCCACCGTCGACGAGATCGGCCGGCTCGCGCTGCGCTACCTGACCGGCCGGGGCCCACTGCTCGCGGAGCGCCAGGCCGCCGGCCGGATCCGCGACGGCCACGGCGACCTGCTCGCCGACGACATCTACTGCCTGAACGACGGCCCGCGGGTCCTCAACTGCGTCAACGTCGACCCCGCGCTGCGGGCCGGTGACGTCCTCGGCGACGCAGCCTCCCTCGCGATGGACCTCGAACGGCTCGGCAACGCCACCGCGGCCCGGACGTTCCTCGACGCCTACCGTGAGTTCTCGGGCGAGACCCATCCAACGTCGCTGGAGGACCTCTACATCGCCTACCGGGCGGTCGTCCGCGCCAAGACCGCCTGCGTCCGCGACCACCAGGGTGACCCGGCCGCCGCCGACGAGGCCCGCCGGCTCACCGACATCGCGCTACGCCACCTACGGCGCGGCCGTCCCCGGCTCGTCCTGGTCGGCGGCCTGCCCGGCACCGGCAAGTCGACACTGGCCAGCCATCTCGTCTCCGGCGAGGATGACTGGGTGCTGCTGAGCTCGGCCGCCGTCCGCGGCGAGCCGGTCGGAGCGGGCGCGACCGCCCCCGAGTCCGACTCCACCTCCGCCTCCGATTCGGCCGGGACGGAGCCCGCGGCGGGGTGCTACGGCGCGGACGCGACCGAGCACAGCTACGTGGAGGTGCTCACGCGGGCCCGCCACGCGCTCGAAAGAGGGAGGAGCGTCGTGATCGATGCCTCCTGGTCCTCGCGGCGGGTGCGCGCACGGGCCGCCGAGTTGGCGGCGGAGTGCGACGCCGACCTGATGCAGCTGCGGTGCGTGGTCCCGCCCCGGGTCGCGGTCGCCCGCATCGCCGACCGCGCGACCGTCCCCATCGCACTCGGCTCCACCGTGGACCGGTCCGGTCCGGTCCACTCGACCGCGACCCGTTCCGCTCCGGCGGGCGTCGTGCCGATCGGAAGGGCACCGATCGGCGCCGTCGCGGGTGGTGCCACCACCGGGCACCGCGCCGACCCGGTCAACGCCCTGGCCCCCGACGAGTGGATCTACCTGGACATGGCCACCCGCACCGATCCGTGGCCCGACGCACACGACATCGACACCTCCGCCCCAGTCGAACACGCAGTCACCGCCGCGCACCTTCTGATCAACTAGCCCACCCCATCCGCCTCGCCAGCCCCCTCTCGGCCGGGCGAGGTGATGTGTGGCGGGTGAGTGGGCCTATGGACGCACCCACCCGCCACTGGCCTATGCCTCCGGTCCTTTTGCTGCAGATCTGTCTGATGCTGGCTGCGACGAGTTCGCGGTATGCGTTGTGGACGTCGTCGGGGACGGGTTGGGGGATGGCGTGTCCGCGTTCGGCGTAGAGCCAGATGCGTTGGGTGTCTCCGACGAGCATGGAGATGACGCGGTCGGTGTTGCCGATGCTGGCGACGTAGTCGTCGAGGGTGGCTGGTTGGGATGCGCAGCGGACGGTGACGTCGGGCCAGAGTCTGCGGCAGGTGGCGTAGGCGCGGCGCTGCTGGTAGGGCCGTGAGATGAGCGTGACGGAGCTGGGTGTCATGCCGTGGGTGGTGAGGAGGTCGCGGGTTCGGGTGATGTTCTCGCCGGTGTTGCGGGCGGTGGTTTCGGTGAGGATGGCGGAGTCGGGGACGTTGAGGGACAGTGCGTGTTCGCGGTAGTGGGCCGCTTCACCGCGGGGGAATGTGCCGATGGTGGTGGGGGCGTTCGCGCCGGTGAACACGATCTGGGGGAACAGGCCCTGGTGGTAGAGGGTGGCGGTGCAGGTCGCGACGCTGAGGTCGTGGCTGCCCAGGCCCACGCCGACGTCGGTGGGGTGGGGGTCGTGGTGCATGTCGTGGTAGTTCCAGAGCACGTCGACCGGGCTCCGCAGCATGGTGGGCAGCGATGCGTCGGGGGGCATGAGCCGTCTGTGATGTCGAAAGGTTCGCGTCCCGATTATGTGGACGGCCGACGGTAGGTGAGGAAAAGCGCGCCGCTTTTCAGGGCGGTGTGGTCGGCCAGCTCCCAGCGCTTGGGATCGAACGGGGCGGCGCCGGAGAACAGTGGAATTCCGGTGCCGAGGGTCAACGGGCCCAGCTTTACGACCAGCTCGTCGATCTCCGGGTAGAGGACGCCGGCGAGTGTTCCTCCACCGACGAGCCAGACGTCCTTGCCGTCCTGCCTCTTCAGCTCCTGCGCTGTCGTGACCGGGTCGGTGGCGACCAGCTCGACACCCGGGTCCGGGCTGATGGTCAGGGTTCGGGAGAAGACCAGGTGGCGAAGGTGCGGGAAGGCGTTCGTCACGCCGGCCCGCAGGCCGGTCTCGTAGCTGCGCCGGCCTTCCAGAACGGTGTCGAAGTGGGTTCCCGGGGCGGTTACCCCGAGGGCCGCGCGCGCCGGGCCGGGCAGGGTCTCCGGGTATTCGGCGACGAGGTGCTCGAGGTAGTCCTGCGGCACCGGCCAGAATCCGCCGGGTCCGGTCGGGTCGGCACCGTCCGGGCCCGCGACGAATCCGTCGACGGTGGAGGCGACGAGATAGACCAGCTTCCGCACGACACCACACTCCTCGGAATCGGGGAACCGGCGGCGGTCACGGTCAGGCGGCCGGCCCGACGCACGACCCTACCGGTGCGGTTCCGAGTCAAGATAGTCAACGGCGTTGACGTCTCGGCTTCACGTTTCCGATCTTGAGAAGCCACGGCATGGGGAGAGCACGGGGCCGCCACAAAACCTCTGGGCGACCCGGCCGGCGTGGGGTACGGTCGTTTCGTCATGAGGCACTGACCCCACCCGCGCCCGCGCCTGAGGCCCCCGCATCTGAGGCACTGCCCGGCGGGCGGAGGAGACCAGCCGCTCTGGTGGTGTCGCATGCCCGCAACAGCTCTGTCCGCCCATGACCTCGTCCGCGTGCTCGGTGGGCGCAGGGTTCTCGACGGCGTCTCCCTCACGGCCGTTCCCGGTCAGCGGATCGGACTGATCGGGGAGAACGGCGCCGGCAAGTCCACGCTGCTGCGCCTGTTGGCCGGGGTGGACGAGCCGGACGGCGGCTCCGTCGTCCGGCCCGTGGAGCTGGGGTTCCTCCACCAGGAGATGCCCTTCGACCCCGCCGTGACCATCCGTCACGTGCTCGACGACGCCCTGCGCGAAGCCCGCGCGGATCTCGCCGAGCTCGACCGGCTGACCAGCGCGCTCGCCGCCGGCGACTCCGCCCCTGGTGGCCCGGCCGACGGCGAGTCGACCGACAGCGGCACGGCCCCGGCCGACCTGCTCGCCGCGTACTCCGCGTGTCTCGACCGGGTCGAGGAGCATGCGGCCTGGGACGCGGACCGGCATGCCGAGATCGTCCTTGCCGGCCTCGGTCTCGCGCGGGTTCCGGCCGACCGCGCGCTCGGCTCACTCTCGGGCGGGCAGCGCGGCCGGCTCGCGCTCGGTGCGCTGCTGGTTCGCCGGCCCGCCGCGGTGCTGCTGGACGAGCCCACAAACCATCTTGACGATGACGCCGCGGCGTTCCTGGAGGAGCAGCTGCGGGCTCTGCCCGGGGTCGTGATCGCGGCGAGCCATGACCGGACTTTCCTGGACGCGGTGTGCACCGACCTGATCGACCTCGATCCCGCGCTGGGCGGCCCGACCCGCTACGGGGGTGCCTACACCGAGTACCAGCAGGCGCGGCGCCTGGAGCGGGAGCGCTGGGAGCGCCGGTTCGCCGAGGAGCAGGAGGAGCTGGCGGCGCTGCGGCACGCGGTCGCGGTGACCGCCCGCCAGGTCGCGCACAACCGCCCGCGTCGCGACAACGAGAAGATGAACTACGGCCGCACCGCCGGCCGGGTGCAGGACCAGGTGTCGCGGCGTGTGCGCAACGCCGCCCGCCGGCTCGGTGACCTGGAGCGGGAGCAGGTCCGGCGGCCACCGCGGCCGCTGCGGTTCAGGGTCGGCGCGCTCGTCGCCGAGCCGTCCGCATCTCCGTCCGCTGCCCTGTCGTCGGCGGGCGTCCCGGCCCAGGCGGGTCCGGGGCAGGGGACCATCGTGTCGTTGCGGGAGGTGCGTGTTCCCGGCCGCCTCGTCCTCGACCGTCTCGACGTGACGGTGACGGACCGCCTGCTGCTCGCCGGTCCCAACGGCGCGGGAAAGTCGACGCTGCTGGCGGTCCTGGCAGGCCGCTTCGAGCAGGCCGGCCCCGCGCTCGACCCGTCCGACCCGACACCCGGTGGTGTTCCCGGTGTTCCCGGTACGACCGGCGTGACGGGGGAGGTGCTGCGGCGGCGTGGGCTGCGGGTCGGCCTGCTGGCGCAGGACACGGTCTTCGCCCGGCCGGACCGCACCGCGCGGGACGTCTACACGCTCGCGCTGGGACCCGAGCGGGCCGCGGCGGTGCCGCTGGCCTCGCTCGGCCTGCTGGCCCCGCGCGACCTCGGCACGCGGGTGGGGGAGCTGTCGGTCGGGCAGCGGTGCCAGCGGCGGATGGGGACGTCAGCGGCGCATGAGCAGTGTGTCCCCGAACAGGTGCGCGCCGACCATCTCGAAGTTCGTCGCGGCGAGGGTGATGTGGCGGGCCGCGGTGTGGACGTCGCGGAAGCAGCGGTCGAGGTCCCCGCCGGAGCGCAGCGCGCTCGCGCCGGCCGCGGTGTGCAGCATGGTGACGGCCTGGACGCAGTTCTCCCCGACGGCGGCCGCGGCGAGCCGGATCACCCCGCTCAGCTCGTCGCCGCCGTTCTCTCCGCGCTCCGTCGCCTGGTCGGCGGCGTCCTCGAGCATCAGCCGGCTGGCGCGGACGAGCGCGGTGGCACGGGCGAACGTGGCCTGCACGGTGTGGCCGCCGGCGAGGGTCTCGGTCGTGCGGGCGGGAATGGTCTGGAGGGCGAGCTGGCGGAAGGCGCGCAGTGCGTCCTGGGCGATGCCGAGCGCGGTGGAGGCGGTGGTGAACGGCGCGAAGTCGTAGTAGGCGATGGCGTAACCCCGGGACTTTCGTGCGGTGGGTGGCCGCCGCAGCAGCGAGCCGTCGACGGTCTGGCTTTCGGGGACGACGATGTTGTCCACGGTGAAGGTCCCGCTGCCGGTGCCGCGCAGGCCCAGCGCGTGCCAGTCGTCGGTGAAGGTGGCGGCGCCGCGCGGGACGCACAGCATCCGGATCGGTGCGCTCCCCGTCGGGGCGCTACCCGGAACCTGGGCCTGGGCCGGAACCTGGGTCGGGGCGTGCGCGGGTGTCGACCTGCGCGCCGGGGTGTTCGTGGACGTCTGGGCGCAGCCGCCGGTGACGACCGCGCTGGCGACGAGCCAGTCGGCGTGGGTGGCGCCGCTGGCGAACGACCAGCGGCCCCGGAGCCGGTACCCGCCGGGTACCGGCACCGCCTGGCCGGTCGGGTTGATGCCGCCGACGACGAGCCCGTGGCTGCTGCAGAAGATGCGGCAGGCGGCCTGGTCGGACAGGTAGTCGGAGATGCGCCCGATCGCGCCCTGCACGCCCATCTGCCAGGCGGCGGACGGGTCGGTGCGCGCGATCGCCTGCAGCACCGCCGATCCGGTGCGCAGACTCACCCCCGCGCCGCCGAACGCGCGGGACACCCACATCCGGTGGAAGCCCTGCTCCCGCAACGCGTCGATGACCTCCGGGGAGGTGGCGCGGTCCTCCTCGGCCCGGGACCGGTGCTCGGCGAGCAGGCCGGTGACCTTCTCGACCCGGGTCAGCCACTGCTCGGTCTCCTCGGCGTGGGCCTGGGGGAGGGTGGTCATCGTTACCGGCCGCCTTCGTGTCGCGCTCGTCGCTGGAGTGGACATCCGGCCGGGGCCGCGCGCTGGGGCAGATCCGCATCCACGATCTGATGGTAGGGAATCTTCCGCAGGATCGACGGCTGAAAGGAAATAGTGCCGTGTGTGCGGCTCTCCTGTGGCCTGTTCGCGGGGGTGAAGGTGGCCGGGCCCGCCGGCCTTGGTCCCCTTGTGGGGACCCGGCCGGCGTGCTCCGCGACGGGGCCGCCCGGCTACCGGCCGTCGGCGGCGCGCTCGATCGCGGCGATGTCGATCTTCCCCATGGTGAGCATCGCCTGGGTGGCGCGCTGGGCGCGCTCCGGGTCGGGGTCACCGACCAGTTCGGTCAGCCGGGTGGGGACGACCTGCCAGGACAGGCCGAAACGGTCGGTGAGCCAGCCGCACTGGCTTTCCTTGCCGCCGCCGTCGGTGAGGGCGTTCCAGTAGTGATCCACCTCGGCCTGGTCGGCGCAGGGGATCTGGAACGAGATCGCCTCGGAGAAGGTGAACTCCGGTCCGCCGTTGAGCGCGACGTATTCCTGCCCGTCGAGGGTGAAGGAGACGGTCAGGGCCAGGCCCTCGGGTCGGTGCATGCCCGGCCCGTAGCGGGTGACGCCGGTGATGGCCGAGTTCGGGAAGACGGAGACGTAGAGCGCGGCGGCATCCTCGGCGTCGGTGTCGAACCACAGGCAGGGAATCGTCTTCGGCATCGCTGTTTCCTCCACTGGTCGTGACGCCCGCTGGTCGTGGACGCCCGGGTCCGGCAGTCTGGCCTGCCGGTGGTAGGACCGGCGGGCGTGCGTGAACTCATCGGCGCGGCGGGACGTTCTCCCTACGGGCCTGGCAGGGGTTTTTGTGGCGGGCTCGGCTGTCGCGTGTCCGTTGCGGCGGTTTCGGGCTCGTGTGGCGGGTAGTACGGGGAGAATTCGGTCGTGCCGGAGAAGGCGGAGCAACCAATGCAGAGCGACCGAGCCGCGGGCCGGGAGCGCCGGCTGGCCGGCCGGTACCGGCTGGGCCGCGTGCTCGGCAGCGGCGGGGCGGGAATCGTCCGCGAGGGCGAGGACATGCTCCTGCGCCGGCCGGTCGCCATCAAGCAGGTGCGCCTGCCGCCGCTCGCCTCCGAGACCGAGCGGGAGATCATCGGCGAGCGGGTGCTGCGCGAGGCGCGCGCGGCGGCGCGGCTGCGCCATCCCGGTCTGGTGGCCGTCTACGACGTCATCGACGCCGAGGATTCGCCGTGGATCGTCATGGAGCTGGTCGACGGCCGGTCGCTGGCAGAGGAGATCCGTGCGTCGGGCCGGCTCGCGCCGGCGTGGGTGGCGCGCATCGGGGTGAGCCTGGCCTACGCGCTGGAGGCGGCGCACCGCGCCGGGGTCGTGCACCGGGACGTCAAACCGGGCAACGTGCTGCTGACCGCGGACGGGCAGGCCCGACTCACCGACTTCGGCATCGCCGTCAGCGAGGGCGACGCGACCCTGACCAGCACGGGGATGGTGGTCGGCTCGCCTGCCTACATCCCGCCCGAGCGGGCCCGCGGCGCGCGGGTGGGCGTGCCCGGTGACGTGTGGGGCCTGGGCGCCACGCTGTTCACCGCGGTGGAGGGCGAGGCGCCGTACGCGGGTGAGGGCGCCCTGGCGACGCTGGCGGCCATCATCCAGGATCGGCGCCGTCCTTACCGGCACGCGGGCCCGTTGCAGGACGTCATCGACCAGCTGCTCGATCCCGATCCGGCGCGGCGCCCGTCGCTGGCGCAGGCCCGGGTGCAGCTGCGGCGGATCGCGGCCACCGCCGAGCCGCATCCGACCGCCGTGTTCGACGCGGAGGCCGACGCGCTGCTCGACGCCGACGTCGGCGACCGGCCGGACGCGCCCCTACCCGGGCCGGCGGAAGCCGAGGAGGACGCCGATCTCGGGCTCGGCGACGACCTCGGATCCGGCAACAGCGCCGGCGCCGGCAGCGGCAGAGCAGCGGGCCGTGGGGCCGGCACCGGACCGCGGACGGGCCCGCGTGCCGGCTTCACCTTCGGTACCGGCCCCGCCGCCCGGACCGGATCCTCAGACGCTGGCCCAGGACCGCGGCCGAGTCCAGGTGCCGATCCAGGGCCGGGGCCGGATCCAGCCGCGGGTGCGCGCGTCGGCGGGGCCGCGGCCGCGCCGGAACGGCGCCGTCGGGTGGTGCTGCTGGCGATGGTCGTCGCCCTGCTGCTCGCCGCGGGCGGGGTCGGGCTCGGGCTGGCCCTGACCGGCGGTTCGGACACCCCGTCGGCCGGCCTGGCGTCAGGTACCAGCGCCCCGGCCACACCCGCGGGTACCGGCGGGCCGTCCGCGGGCGCGTCGACCAGCCCGACCGGTGGGCAGGCCGTGACACCGGGAACCTCCGCCACTCCGGGCGGCACCAGCCCGGCGTCGGCGACGCCGGGTCAGGGCGGTTCGGGCGGCGTGCCGTCGCTGGACAGGCTCGGCACGGTGATCCCGGACGACACCGCGCCCGCGCCGGCGCCGGCCGGGCTCGAGACGTACCGTGGCGCGGCCGGGTGGTCGCTCGCCGTCCCGCCGCAGTGGGCCCGATCGCGCCGTGACGGGGACCGCGAGACCTTCACGGCTCCCGGGGGCTACCCGAATCTGCTCGTCGAGACGCGGGACGTCGCCGGCCCGTCCTCGATCGGCGCGTGGCACGAGCTCGAGCCCGGCACCCGGCGCACCACCGCCGGCTACCAGCTGGTCTCGATCCGCCCGTCGGACGGGGCGGACGGGACGACGTCCGCGGTGTGGGAGTTCACCCTCACCTCAGGCGGGCAGACGGTGCACGTCCTGGACTTCGGTGTGGTCCGCAACGGGCACGGCTACGCGCTGTTCTGGCGGGTGCCCGAGGCCCAGTGGCAGGACCAGCTCGAGCTGATCCGCACCATCACCGCGACCTTCCGCCCCGGGCCCTGACCGCCGCCGCGCCGCGGCCGACCGCCGAGGCGCGACCGGCGGCGGCGGGTCAGCCGCGGCGGGGCCGTGTGCCGCGGCGGCTGGCGACCCGCCGGGCCATCGCCCGCAGCTGGTCGGAACTCAGCGGCTGTTTGTACACGGTGGCGTGCGCGCGGACCAGGCCGACGATCGGTTCCAGGTCCTCGTCGGGCGCGTCGATGCCGTGCCGGTCCATCGCGTGCCGCACGGCGGCGCGGCCGCTGTGCTTGCCCAGCACCAGCCGCCGGCGCGCGCCGACCTCCGCCGGGTCGAACGGCTCGTAGGTCGCCGGGGCGCGCAGCACGCCGTGCACGTGGATGCCGGACTCGTGGTCGAACACGGCGTCGCCGACCACGGCCTTGCCGGCGGGAACCGGCCGGCGCGACGCGCCGGCGACCAGCCGCGCCAGCGGGCGGAACGCGGCGGTGTCCAGGTCGACGGGCAGGCCGAGCAGGTGCCGCAGCGCCATCGCGACCTCCTCGGTCGGCGCGTTGCCGGCCCGCTCGCCCAGGCCGGCCACCGTGGTGCTCACCCAGGTGAACCCGGCCTGCACCGCGGCGATCGTGTTCGCGGTCGCCAGGCCGAAGTCGTCGTGGGCGTGGATCTCCCACGGCCCGGGGACGGCGTCGAGCAGCGCCCGCAGCCGCGTGTGCAGGGTGATCGGATTGGCCACCCCGACCGTGTCCGCCCAACGGAACCGGGTGACGCCGAGGCGCCGTAGCTCCCCGGCCAGGTCGATGACGAAGCCGTCGTCCGCGCGGGAGGCGTCCTCGAAGCCGACGCTCACCCGCAGGCCACGGTCGGTGGCGTCGAGGACGCAGTCGCGGATGCGGGCCCGCGCCCAGGCACGGTCCTTGCCGAGCTTGGTGCGCAGGTGCAGGTCGGAGGCGGGGATGGTCAGGTGCGCGGCGTCGACCCCGCTGGCGACGGCGGCGTCGACGTCGCGGCGGTCCGCGCGGCACCAGGCGACCACGCCGGCCCGCTCGACCGCCGCGACGACGCGGCGCAGGACTTCCACCTCGACCGGCCCCATCGCCGGCACCCCGGCCTCGATCTGGTGCACGCCGGCGGCGTCGAGCGCGACCGCGATGGCGATCTTCTCCTTGGCGGTGAAGGCGACCCCCGGGGTCTGCTCGCCGTCACGCAGGGTGGTGTCGCAGAACCGGACCGGCCCGGGGTCAGGCCCGGGGTCAGGCCCGGACCCGTTCTCCCGAGCGTGATCCGTCGGGACGGGGCGCGGCGCGGGCGGGCAGGACGACGTGCCGCTCTTCATGATGGTCACCGGCACTTTCGACGGCTGAGGAGAATCCGGCGCTGGCTGTGTGTTCCCGGTCTCGCGGGCCGGCTCATACAGGCAGACGCACGGTTCCAGGCGACCGGAATCGCTCAGGACCCTATGTTCCGTCGATTTCGTGCGCGGGTCGTGCGGTAGCGGCGAGGTTAACAGGATAGTCCGCGGCGAGGGCGGTACCTTTTCGGGGACGGGAAATCCTGCGGAGGTCGAAGGATAATCTCCCGCGCCGGGAAATCCGCCCTGCCGCCCGGCGGGCTCAGCCCAGCGACGCGGCGAGCGCCCGGCGGATGTCGCCGGTGCTGTGCAGCGGCACGCCGACCGCCGAGCCGATCGCCCGGCGCAGCTTCGCCAGCAGCTTCTCCTGGGCGTCCGGCGGCGAGATCCGCAGGTAGACGTCGATCACGTCGTCGACCGTCTCGTGGCCGCGCAGCTCCTCGACGCGCTGGTGCTTGTAGACGCCGACCGGGTGGCTCAGCCGCGACGACGTCACATAGAAGTGGATGCGTTCCAGGACGGACGGCAGCTCCTCGGGATGCGTCGCCAGCCGCCGCTTCAGGTAGTAGAGGAACTCGCGGGCGTGCCCGGCCTCGTCCCGGCTGGCGCGCAGGTACAGGTCGGCCAGGACGGGTTCCTGCACCCAGGCCGCCATCGCCCGGTAGACCGTGTTGACGGTGATCTCGCTGATCACGTTCGTGGCCAGTGTGGCGCTCGGCGTGACCCCCGGCTCGTAGGGCTCCCGCAGCGCCTCGACCTTGGCCTGCTCGATGTGCACGCCGACGGCGCGCAGCCACGCCCGGAAACCGAAGTGGTGCTGCAGCTCCTGGTAGGCCCAGATGGCCACGAAGGCCGAGCAGTCGTAGTCGTCCGCGAACTCGCTGAGAAAGCCGTGCAGGCCGGGCAGGGACGTCGCCTCGCCGAGCACGACGCCCTTGGCGGTGGCGATGTCCTCGGGCCGGACGAGGTCGTGCCGGATGTTCTCCAGGCCGACGTCGGAGACCTTCCACTGGAGGCGCTCGTAGTGCAGGAAGGCGTCGAAGCTGTGGGACTCGCCGGCGAGGGCGTCGCCGGCGCCGGATCCGTCGGTTCGGGAATCGCTGCTCGGGGTATTGCCGGTGTGGATGTCGGTCGGTGCCGTGGTGACGGCCATGGGTGGACTCCTTCGGAGATCTCCCGGAGTATCTCGCATCCATTGTCGGGCTGTTTCCGGGAATTCCCAGCCACGGCTCCGGACGGCAATCGCGCAATTCCGTGCGCTAATCGTGCCCTCGAGGCCCTTCGCGGTGGTTCAGGTGGTGCGGACCGGGACGGTGAGCAGGTCCTCGCCGGTGCCGCTGACCACCACGACACGTACGAGCCGTCCTGCCGGGATGGCGGACGTCCCGCGTACGTCGACCGCGCCGCGGTAGTCGGCGGTCCAGGTCGCCGCGGTGTCGCTGCTGCCGTCCTCGGACACGGCGACCAGGGCGCAGGTCGTTCCCGGCCGCACGCCCCACAGCCGGATGGTGAAGCCCGCGCCGGAGGGGACGTCGGCCACCCAGACCTCCGCCCACACGCGGGTGGTCGCGTCCGCCGCCGACACCAGCCGGCCCGCCGGCCCGTCCGGCGAGGATGTCAGCGCCACGGTGCCCGTGATCGACCCGCCGGCGACGACGGCGGCCAGCGCCGCGGCGGCCAGCGCGCGCCGCCGGCGTGCCGTGCGCCGGGACCGGGCGAGCCCCGCGGGCGGCGGGGGGGCCGGGGGGGCCGC
>NZ_CASGGV010000040.1:0-13032 GCF_949319125.1 Frankia sp. Hr75.2
CGCGCTCACCGCCCTGCTCGCCAAGGCAGCCGCCGGCAAGGCAGCCCTCGACGCCGCCCGCCACTGCCAGCAGGTCCTCGCCGGCATCGGCTTCACCGCCGAACACGACTTCCACCACCACCTCCGCCGCACCCTCACCCTCGACGGCCTCCTCGGCAGCACCCGCGACCTCACCCGCCAGGCCGGCGCCCACATCCGCCAGAACAACCACGCCCCACGCCTGGTCAACCTCTGACGCTGACCTGAGAACCGAAGCTGGAGCCCGAGACCGGAATCCGGAAGGAGCGAGGAGCCAGGAGCGGCCAGGACCCGGTGCCGATTTTTCGATGACGACGACCGGGTGACCACCCGCGGTAGCAGTGAATGGTGAGCCAGGGAAAGAATCCTGTCGGAACCGAAACTCTCGAGAATCTCTCGAGGAGCGGAACCACGCGGATTTCCGTGGAAATCAGAAGGACCCGGGCGCTTCGAGCGCCCGGGTCCTGGCCGACCGGTTTCGGAGAAGCCGGGGCGGTCTGGGCGTGCCGCCCGGGACCGCCGTCCCCTCAGCTCTTCTGCTTCTGCTTCGCGGAGAGCCGCTCGACGATGGAGGCGAAGTCATCGGTCTGGAACGACGCCTCCTCCGCGGTTGTCGCGAAGTCGAGCGAGGCGATCACGGCGCGCTCGACGTGCAGGTTGAGCAGCCGCTTGGTGGTCTCCACCGCCTGCTGCGGCAGCTCGGCGATGCGCTTCGCGCACGCCAGCGCCTCGGCCACCGGATCAGCGGCGATGTGGTTGGCCAGCCCCATCTGAATGGCCCGCTCGGCGGAGATGCGCGCGCTGGTGAACGCGTACTCCTTGGCCAGGTGCATGCTGGTGTGCAGGGGCCAGGTCAGCGGCCCGCCGTCGGCGGCCACCAGGCCGACCTGGATGTGCGGGTCCGCGAGGAAGGCCTTCTCCGCCATGTAGACGATGTCGCTCAGTGCGACCAGGCTGCAACCGAGACCGACGGCCGGGCCGTTCACCGCGGCGACCACGGGAATCCGGCAGCGAACCATGCCGAGGACGATCTCGCGCCCGTGCGCGATGGACAGGGCGCGCAGCTCCTTGTCCTTGAACAGCTCGTTGAGGTAGGCGAAGTCGCCGCCCGCGGAGAACGCCCGGCCGGCCCCGGTGAGCACGGCAGCCCGCGCCGAGCGGTCCTCGTTCAGCTGCGGCCAGAGCTTCGCCAGCCCGACGTGCAGGGGATGGTTGACCGCGTTGAGATCGTCGGGCCGGTTCAGCGTGATGATCCTCAGCGGCCCGTCCGCGCGGACCTCGATCTCCTCCGGCATGTCGTACACGTCATACGTCCAATCGATGATCCGGGTAGCGATGTTGTCGGTGGCCGGCCCCGGTGCGTGACCCTCGACGATGTGCTGCCGGGCGCCGCGGCCACCGCCGTGGCGCCCGGGGATCGCATCTCCTCGTTTCCAACCCCTGCAAACTACATTCTCGTTGGGGGTGAATCAACCAATGACCGGGCAGAATGCCGGGTACGGTCATATCGGAGTCTTGACCCGACGGGTCGGGTGTGCTTGTCCAGTGTGTCGTCGGGGATGAAGGTTTTCGCGCGAACGCAGTGGATGAATGTTGAATCCATGGCAATGTCGATTTTTCTTGATCGTACCGCCTCTGATCGTATGCGGAGATCGTCGCTTCACGGAGTCCGGCCTTCACGGAGTCCGGCCGTCATCGATGCCGACCCGCGCCGCGCGGGTGCGGCCCTGGAACGAGAGCGAGACCGACTGTGTGGGAGTTCGAGACCGACCCGGCCTACCAGGAGCAGCTCGACTGGGTCGACACCTTCGTCCGGGACGTCGTCGAACCGCTGGACTTCGTCCTCGACAACCCGTTCGACAAGCGGGACTCCCGGGCGCAGGCGATCGTCCGGCCGCTCAAGGAGGAGGTGAAGGCACGCGGCCTGTGGGCCTGCCATCTCGGGCCCGAACTGGGCGGTCAGGGCTACGGCCAGGTGCGGCTCGCCCTCCTCAACGAGATCCTGGGCCGCTCCCGGTGGGCGCCGTCGATCTTCGGCTGCCAGGCCCCCGACTCGGGGAACGCCGAGATCCTCGCCCACTTCGGCACGCCGGAGCAGAAGGCCAGGTATCTGGAGCCGCTGCTCGAGGGCGACATCGCGTCCTGCTACTCGATGACCGAGCCGCGCGGTGGTGCCGACCCGACCCTGTTCACCGTCCGCGCCGTGCGCGACGGCGGCGACTGGGTGATCAACGGCGAGAAATGGTTCTCGACGAACGCCCGGCACGCCAGCTTCTTCATCGTCATGGCCGTCTCGAACCCCGACGTGGACGCCTACAAGGGCATGTCGATGTTCATCGTGCCGGCCGAGACGCCCGGGATCACGATCGTGCGCAACCCCGGCGTCGCCACCGAGCCCCCGGAACAGGGCTCGTTGGGGGGCGTCCGGCATGACCACGGCTATGTCCGCTACACCGACGTCCGGGTGCCGGCCGATCACCTGCTCGGCGGGGAGGGCGACGCGTTCGCGATCGCGCAGACCCGGCTGGGCGGCGGGCGGGTGCACCACGCGATGCGGACGGTCGCCCTGGCCCGTCACGCCTTCGACCTGCTCTGCGAGCGGGCCGTCTCCCGCCAGACCCGGACGGGGCCGCTCGCGTCGCTGCAGATGACCCAGGAAAAGGTCGCCGACAGCTGGATCGACATCGAGTGCTTCCGGCTGCTGGTGCTGCGCACCGCCTGGCTCATCGACAAGCACAAGGACTACCGGAAGGTCCGCAAGGACATCTCCGCGGTCAAGGTGATGCTGCCCCGCGTCCTGCACGACGTCGCCCAGCGGGCCCTGCGCATCCACGGGTCGCTCGGGGTGTCCAACGAGATGCCGTTCGTGAGCATGATGGTGACCGCGGAGGCGCTCGGCATCGCCGACGGCCCCACCGAGGTCCACAAGGTCACGCTGGCGCGTCAGGTGCTCCGGCAGTACACCCCGGTCGAGACGCTCTTCCCGTCCGGTCACCTGCCCACCCTGCGGGAACATGCCTTCGCCGCCTTCGCCGACCGCCTCGAACACGAGGCCGCCGAGCTGTGACGACGCGCCTGACCGAGCGGCGACGGCACCTGGTGGGCCACGCCGCTCGGCAGGCTAGGCCCTCCGAGTGAAGGACACGCCCTGCCGGACGCGTGCCTCGACCTCGGTCGCGAACGTGGGTAGATCGTCGGGCGGTGTGCCCATCTTCCCGTCGAGGTAGCGCCGGTACACCCCGGCCAGGATGGCGGCGGCCCGCCAGGCGGTGAACGCCATCCAGTAGTCGAGCTCCGCGATCGAGCGGCCGGACTGCCGCGCGTAGCGGGCGGCCAGCTCGTCCGTCGTGGGGAACCCTGGCAGCGCGGACGGCAGCCGCTCCTGGCTCGCCCGCGCGTCCGGCGTCGACCAGGTGCGCAGCAGGTAGGCGACGTCGGCGAGCGGGTCGCCCAGGGTGCACAGCTCCCAGTCCAGCAGGGCCAGGACGTCCCCGTCGGGGCCGAGGAGCGCGTTGCCGAGCCGGAAGTCGCCGTGCACGAGGCGCGCGGTGGACTCGGCGGGCCGGTGGGCGACGAGCCAGTCGTGCAGCGCGGCCATGCCACCCATGTCCCCGAGCTCGCAGGCCGCCCACTGCGCCGACCAGCGCCTGAGCTGCCGGTCGAGGAAGCCGTCCCGCCGGGACAGGGCGCCGAGACCGACCGTGTCGACGTCGACGGCGTGCAGCGCGGCGAGGGTGTCGACGAGCGCGTACCCGGCGCGGCGGCGGGCCTGCGGGGAGGGGAGGAGGGCCTCGGAGTCGGCCGCGGTGCGCAGCACGAGCCCGTCCACGTAGGCCATCACGTAGAAGGGCGCGCTGGTCACCTCCGGGTCGTCGCAGACGCCGAGTACGCGCGGCACCGGCACGCCGGAGCCGGCGAGCGCGGCCAGGATCCGCGCCTCGCGGGTGACGTCGTGGGCGGTCGCGAGCAGCGCGCCGACCGGCGGCCGGCGCAGCACGTACCGCTGGTGACCGGCGTCGCCGACGAGGTAGGTGAGGCACGAGTGGCCGCCGGCGACCCGGTCGTAGCGCAGCGGCGGCACCGCGCCCGCCACATGTTCACCGAACCAGCGGTCAAGCGCCCCGGCCTCGATACCGAGGGGTTCGGGTGCCGTCGGGAGGGCATCCATCTGCGACCTGCCTTCGGCTCGGTGCGGAGATCGACGTGGCGAGAGTGCCGCGATTTCCCAGCATCTGACCCTACCGTCACCTTGCGCGGTGGCGCTCCCGACGCTGCTCGGTCCGCCGTCGCGATCTGCTGGCGTCGCGGACCACCGAAGTGTAGGGAGGATAGGGACGTCCATCGCAGACAAGCAAGGGAGGGCCCGTGGCTCACGCCGGTATCTCGGTGTTCGACGCGGACAACCATCTGTATGAGACGAAGGAGGCGCTGACGAAGTACCTGCCCGCCCGGTACAAGGGCGCGGTCGACTACGTCGAGCTCAACGGGCGCACGAAGATCATGGTCCGGGGCCAGGTGAGCGAGTACATCCCGAACCCCACGTTCGAGGTCGTGGCCCGGCCCGGCGCGCAGGAGGACTACTACCGGAAGGGGAACCCCGACGGGCTGTCCTACCGGGAGATCTTCGGCAAGCCGGTGAAGTGCATCGACGCCTGGCGCGAGCCCGCCGCCCGGCTGGCGAAGATGGACGAGCAGGGCCTCGACCGCACCCTGGTGTTCCCGACGCTGGCCAGCCTCATCGAGGAGCGGATGCGGGACGACCCGGACCTGATCCACGCGGTCATCCACTCGCTCAACGAGTGGCTGTACGAGACCTGGCAGTTCAACTACGAGGGGCTGGACCGGATTTTCACGACTCCGGTGATCAGCCTTCCGTTCGTCGACAAGGCGATCGAGGAGCTCGACTGGGTGCTTGAGCGGGGCGCCAAGGTCGTGCTGATCCGGCCGGCGCCGGTGCCCGGGCTCCGTGGTCCGCGTTCGTTCGGCCTGCCCGAGTTCGACCCGTTCTGGGCACGGGTGCAGGAGGCCGGCATCCTGGTCGCGCTGCACTCCTCGGACAGCGGCTACGCCCGCTACACGAGTGAGTGGATGGGCGCGAGCATCGAGATGCTTCCCTTCCAGCCGAACACCTTCCGCATGCTGCAGGCCTGGCGTCCGGTCGAGGACGCCGTCTCGGCGCTGGTGTGCCACGGTGCGCTCTCCCGCTTCCCGCAGCTGAAGATCGCCATCGTCGAGAACGGGATGAGCTGGGTCGAGCCGCTGCTCAAGTCCATGAAGAACCTCTACAAGAAGATGCCGCACGACTTCCTGGAGAACCCGGTCGACGTGGTGAAGCGGAACATCTACGTGAGCCCGTTCTGGGAGGAGGACCTCGGCGAGCTGGCGCAGCTCCTCGGTGAGGACCACGTGCTGTTCGGCTCGGACTACCCGCACCCGGAGGGCCTGGCCAACCCGGTGAGTTACATCGACGAGCTGTCGCACCTGCCGGAGGAGCTCGTCCGCAAGATCATGGGTGGCAACCTCGCCCAGCTCATGGGCATCGGCGTCCCCGCCTAGGACGGCCAGCGACAGGACGGCCGGCGACAGAACGAGGAGCACTACCGAGACCGCTGACGAACGCGGTGGGCCCCCTGGGCTCGCCGCGCCGTTCGGCGGTTTTTCCGGCGCCCGCCGCGGGCGTCATTTCACCGGCGGCGTGCCGCAGCCTGAGCGCGGCATGCCGCGGACGCACGGCGAAGGGGAGTCCGGATGCTCGACGACGGGATAGTGACGGCTTTACGGCGGCACTGGGAGGACGGATTCAACGGGTACGACGTGGATGTGGTGATGGGGGCCGTCGCCCAGGACGTCGTTTTCAGCTCGCCTTTCGTGCCGCGGCTGACCGGTGACCCGCGCAAGGTGACGATCGAGGGCTACGCGCCGTTCCGGGAGTACATCGCGGACTCGATGCGCCGGGTACCGGACATCCGCTATTCGGTCGACGCCGCCTACGTCAGCACGCAGACCGTCATCTTCGTGTACTCCTGCCACTTCTCCGACGGCCAGGTGCGCACGGGCGCCGACTCGATCCGGGTCGACGACGAGGGAAAGATCGTCGAGTGGCGCTGTCACTACACGTTCGAGCCGAAGGCCCTGGACAGCCTCATCGAGGACTGAGCCGCCCGCGGGGCGCGCCGTCAGGCGGCCGCCGAGCGGGCGCCGCGCTCACTTGTCCGCGGGCGGACGGGAACCGGGTCGGCTCCCTCCGTCCGCGACAAGTGGACGAGCAGGCCGCGGTGGTCAGCCCGCGGCCGGCGCAAGGATCAGGTGTTGCGGCCGCCGTTGACGCCGATGATCTGACCGGTGATGTACCCGGCCTCCTCGGAGATGAGGAACGAGGCGGCGGCGGCGATGTCCTCGGGCTTGCCGGGGCGCCGCACCGGGGTGCGCTCGGCGTGGTCGGCGATCGTGCCGCCGATGAAGCCCTTCGCCTCGACGTCGCGCAGCATCGGGGTGTCGACGAAGCCCGGCGGGATCGTGTTGACCGTGATGCCCTTGGGGCCGTACTCCAGGGCCAGCGACTTGGTGAAGCCGATGAGGCCGGCCTTCGTCGACACGTAGTGGACCATGTACTGCTGGCCCGAGTGCGCGCTCGACGACGAGATGTTGACGATCCGGCCCCAGTGGGCGCTGATCATGTCCGGGAGGACGGCCTGGGTCAGGTAGAACGGGCCGCTGAGGTTGACGGCGATCATCCGGTCCCAGAGCTCGTCCGTGATCTTCTGGAAACCCAGGGTGCCGGTGAGGCCGGCGTTGTTCACGAGCACGAGGACGGGGCCGAACGTCTCGCGGATGCGGTCGATGGCCGCGTCCACCTGCGCCCGGTCGGAGACGTCGACGCCGCCGAAGGCGGCGGCCTCGTACCCCAGTTCGCGAGCCTCCTTGGCCACCTGCTCGGCGCTTTCGGTGTTGATGTCGAGCACGGCGGTGGCGAAGCCGTCCTTGGCCAGGCGCAGGCTGATCGCGCGCCCGATGCCTGATCCTCCGCCGGTTACTACGGCCGTCTTCCGTTCGGTCACGTTGCCGAACCTCCCTGTGGGTAGCTGCGTCGCTGGTGATCGGTCGACGGCGCGAGCGCCCGTGAACCGCCTCGTCAGCGGCCCACGGGCGCGAACCCCGTACGAACAGAATTACGCGACCGCTTCCTCACCGGCCAGCGATGCGCGGTGCATCAGCCTGGACGATGACGGTCCGTAGGGGAGGGCCCGGTGCAGCATCCCGGTGTTGTCCCAGATGACGAGGTCGCCCTGGGTCCAGTGGTGCCGCAGGACGAACTGCGGCTGGGTGGCCCAGGCCAGCAGGCGGTCGAGCAGCGCCCGCCCCTCGTCCGCGGGCAGACCGACGACCTCGCCCGCGGTGGAGCCGACCAGCAGCGACTTGCGGCCGTTGCCGCGGGTCCACACGATCGGCTGTTCCCGGGTCGGGTTGCGATCCCAGGCGGCCCGCTCCTCGGGTGAGGGGTTGGGAATGGCGACGAGCTGGGAGGCGGTGAAGCTGTGCAGGGCCCGCACGCCCTCCAGCTGCGCCTTCTCCTCGTCGGACAGCGCCTTGTACGCGGCGTAGGTGTTGGCGAACTCGGTGTCGCCCTCCGGGTCGCCCGAGATCTGCCGTGCCGTGAGTAGCGTGGCCTTGTCCGGCACCTCGCCGGTGGTCCCGTCGATGTGCCAGTGGAACGTGGCCTCGCGGTACGCCGCCAGCTTGCTCGCCGACGCGTCGCGGGTGATCCGCTGGATCTCCTTGAGCTTGTGGCCGCCCATCGGGAGCGGCAGGACGTTGCCCAGCAGCCGGGCGAAGGCGACCAGGTCCTCGTCGTCGATGTCAGCCTCGCTGAAGACGACGACCCCGGTCTCCTCCAGCGCGGCCAGGGCGTCGTCGGCGACGCCCTTGTCGACGAGCTGCGTACCCTTCAGCCCGCGGAACTCCGTGCCGGTGTTCTCAGTGATCTTCCTGGTGGTGGTACCCATGGCAGGTCGCCTTCTCAGAGGGCCGGTTCGACGGCGGTGTCGAAGAAAGCCGCGCCGGAGTCCGGGATCCGGGGCTGCTTGAAGATGTTCACCGGGTACGACACCATGATCATCGAGTAGAGCAGGCGCAGCAGCCGGGTGTCCTCGTCGGACAGGGCGTTCACATCGCGGGTGTCGAGGTAGGCGATGGCCTCCTCGGCGAGCGGCGCGATCGCGTCGTAGAAGTCCTGCAGCTCGTCGATGGTCTTCGACAGCCGCTTCTCGTAGCGCTCGACCCGCGTCGCCAGGTCCCAGTCGGCGACCCACGGCTCGAGGGCGCGGAACCGCTCGGGCAGGGATGTGTCCACAGTGGTGGTCATGTCGAGGGGTTCCTCTACTTCTCGCTGCCGGCCTGGTGCGCCGCGACGGCGTCCCGGACGACCTTGTGGAACTGACGGATCATCAGCTCCATGTCGGACAGGTGGAACGTCTGCAGCGCGCGGTTGTTGAGCTGCGACCAGGTCGCCTCGACCGTGTTCGTGTCCTGCATCGCGAACTCGATGGTGCTGTCGACGACCAGCTCCTGGGCCAGCCGCTCGGAGGCGGTCTTCGGCTCGGGGAAGTAGATGTCGACCTCGTAGGCGTGGGTGCCCACCGTCTCCGGGATGTACTGGTAGGTGATGTAGTACCCGCGGCCCCAGAGCTGGACCGACAGGTTCGGGAACAGCCAGTACTGGTCGTTGCTCCAGGACCGGACGTTGCCGGGGTTGCGGTCCGGCGTGAGGTGGCCGAGGTCCTCGCGGACGTCGTCCGGGCCGAACAGGCCGGCGCGGAACAGCCGGTAGGCCCAGTTCATGTCCCGCCTGGCCGGGCCGACCGAGCCCTCCTTCTTCTTCAGGAGCGGCGGGCCGGGCACCGAGGTCAGCATGTGCGGGGTGAACAGGTCGTAGTGGTAGGAGTCCATCGGCGGGACGAGCTTCTCCGCCTCGGCCACGTTGGTGTTGAGGAACCGCCCGTGGACGTACGCCGGGTGGTACCACTCCAGCAGCGCGTCGATGCCGATCTTCCAGTTGCCCTTGACCTTGGTCCGGAACGACCAGTGGTTGGTGAACTTCTCGAACGGCCAGCTCTCCAGCTCGGTGGCCAGCTTCTCACCGAGGAACTGGCGCAGCGGCGGGGCGTCCTGGCTGAAGTTCACGAAGATGAACCCGGCGAAGACCTCGCAGCGCAGCTGCGGCATGGCGAGCTCGTCGTCGGGCAGCGATTCGAAGAACTCGTTGCGCTTGGTGACGTAGGTGCACTTGCCGTCGAGGCCGTAGCGCCAGCCGTGGTACTTGCAGGAGAACTGCCGGGCGCTGCCCTGGGTCTCGTTGGTCGGGTGCTCCTGCCAGACGACCTTGTTGCCGCGGTGCGCGCAGATGTTGTGCAGCGCGTACACCTCGCCGTCGGTGTGCCGGGTGATCACGATCGACCCCAGCCCCACGAACTCGCGGGTGAAGAACGTTCCGTTGCGGGGAAGCTGCTCCATCCGGCCGACCTTCAACCAGGTCCGCTTGAAGATCGCCTCGCGCTCGGCCTGGAAGAACTCCTCGGAGATCGAGTCCTCGTAGTCGACGGGCCCGGTGTCGAGGTTCGGGTAACCCGGTGTGTACTTGCCTCTGCCGGTCGCAAGTTTTTCCTGGATGGCCATCGGCTTCAACCCCTCTCGCAGGATGGTTTCGTTCCCACCGCCGGCGAGCTCACGCTGGGCCGGGGCTTCGACGTCTGGTGTCAGATCACTCTTGGTTTCAGATCACTCCGTCGGCGCGCAGCCGCGCGATGTCCTCCGGGGTGCGGTTCAGTAGTTCGGTGAGGACGTCGTCGGTGTGCGCGCCGAGTTCCGGCCCCAACCAGCGGATCTCACCCGGGGTTTCGGAGAGTGCCGGGATCACTCCAGGCACTGCCAGCGGGCCGATCCGGGATTCCTCGACGGTAATGGTCTCGCGGTGCTTGTACTGCGGATCGTCGAAGATGTCGGCGATGGAGTAGAGCTGGCCCGCCGGAACCTGGGCCTGCTTGCACCGGGCCAGCACCTCGTCGCACGGCAGCGATCCGACCCACCCGCCGACCAGCTCGTTGACCAGGTCCCGGGCGGCCAGGCGTTTCGCCTTCGGGCCCAGTTCGTCCTCGTCGGCCAGCTCGGGGCGTTCCATGGCCCGGGCCAGCCGGGCGAACATGTCGTCGTTCGAGCAGGCGATCGCGATCCAGCGGTCGTCCTTGGTCCGGTAGTGGCTGTGCGGGAGCACGTTGACGGTGTCCGCGCCCATCCGCTCGCGGACGAAGCCGAACTGCTGGTAGGCGGGCGCGATCTCGTCGAGCGCACGGAAGATCGTCTCGTACAGGGCCAGGTCGACGACCTGGCCCTTCCCGGTGCTCTCCCGGGCGCGCAGGGCCATCAGCACGCCGATGACGCCGTACAGCCCCGTCATGTAGTCGGCCAGCGAGGTCGAGCCCGGGGTGACGGGTGTCCCGCCCGGCTCGCCGGCCAGGTAGGCGAGCCCGGAGAAGGCGTGGGCGATCCGGGCGAAGCCGGGGAGGTCCCGGTTGGGCCCCGACTGGCCGTAGGCGGAGACCCGCAGCAGGATCGCGCGCGGGTTCAGCTCCTGGATCACCTCGGGGCCGAGCCCCCAGCGCTCGAGGACGCCGGGGCGGAAGTTCTCGATCACGATGTCGGCGGTGGCGATGAGCTCCCGGAGGATCTCGAGGCCACGGGGATCGCCGAGGTTGAGGGTCACCGACCGCTTGTTGCGGCTCTCGCTGAGCCAGACCAGGGTGTCGCCACAGTCCGTGTCGGTGCCGAAGCGGCGAAGGTTGTCTCCGGTGCCAGGCCGTTCGACCTTGATGATGTCGGCCCCGAACTCGCCGAGCACTGTGGCGCAGAACGGCCCCGCGAGGTAGGTGCCCAGGTCAAGGACCCGGACTCCCTGGAGTGCGTGCATGCTGTCAGCCTCCGGTGGTCGGCGATTCGACGTCGAGGTCGATTCTTAATCCGACCAGGGCTGTGCGTCCCACGGTCTGTCCAGTGGCTCCATGCCGCCGCCGAACGGGAAGAACTCCCGCTGGGCGTAGGTCTCGCGGCCCAGGCCGTGGCCGAGCTCGTTCAGGAAGGCCCGCTTGAGGTTCTGGGTGAACAGGTCGCGGGTGTAGCGCAGCACGAGCGGTGGCTTGCGCACCAGCTCCCGCGCGAGCTCCCAGGCACGGTCGAGGAGCTGGTCCTTCGGAAGCACCTCGGCGACGGCGCCCCACGAGAGCGCCTCCTGGGCGCCGAGCTTCTTCCCGGTGAGCAGCAGGTAGCGGGCGCGGTTGTGGCCGACGAGGAACGGCCAGATGACGTGCTGTCCGTCGCCGGGGACCTGGCCGCGGGGGAAGTGCGACACGTCCTGGAAGTAGGCGTCCTCGGAGGCCAGCACGATGTCGCCCATCAGCGGGACCTCGGAGTGGATGTTGCAGGGGCCGTTGACCGCGCTGATCATGGGGACGCCGACGTCGAGGACGTTGTTGATCAGGTTGCGGTTGTACCAGGCCTTCTCGTCGAGCTTGCGTAGCCCGCGGTCGCCCGGCATCAGCCGGTACTCGGGCTTCTCCGGGGGCTCGCCGTTGGGGAGGTTGCCCCAGTTGGCGTTGTAGTTCTCGCCGGTGCCGGTGTGGATCAGCACCTTGATCTCGCGGTCGCCCGCGACGTCGGCGAACGCGTCGGCCATGTCGTCGTGGGACTTCCAGTCCCACACCAGGCTGCCGCCGTTGGTGTGGCACTGCATGAGCAGGATGCCGTCCTCGTCTAACTGGAACCGGTAGTTGGCGTACCGGTCCTCGTACTCCTTGAACCTCGTCCGCTTGACCATCCCCATGTCCCTTCGGCGCGGCCGGGAGAACGTCGATCTTCCCTCGCGGAAGTGACGTTACCATATATCTAAGGTCGTCCTATAGTAGGACGCGCATGTTATTCTCCGTCGATGTCAACCTTGCGGCCGTTCCGCTTCGCTGTCCAGGCCACGAAGGCCAAGTCCGGGTCCGAGTGGCGTGACCTCGCCCGCCGGGTCGAGGATCTCGGGTACTCGACGCTCTTCCTGGCTGATCACTACCTGGGGCACGGGCCGGCGCAGAAGGAAGCAAGGTGGCCACCGCAGTACCTGGCACCCATCGCGGCGATGGCCACGGCCGCGGCGGTCACCGAGACGCTGCGGGTGGGCTGCCGGGTCTTCTGCGTCGACTACCACGTGCCCGCCGTGTTGGCGAAGGAGACGGCGACGATCGACCTGCTCTCCGACGGCCGCCTCGAATTAGGGATCGGCGCGGGCTGGAGCGAGCCCGAGTACCGGGCGATGGGCGTCCCCTACGAGACGCCGGGCCAGCGGATCAAGAAGCTGACCGAGGTGATCGCGCTGCTCAGGGCCCACTGGTCCGGGCAGGACCTCAATCAGCACGGGGAGTTCGTCAACGTCACCGGTTACGCCGGCCTGCCGCGCCCGGTGCAGCAGCCGCACCCGCCGATCATGATCGGCGGCGGCCGTCGCCGGGTCCTCTCCCTCGCCGGGCGGGAGGCCGACATCGTCAGCATCTCCACCGTGCCGTTCGCGGCGGTGAACGAGGACGGCCTGACGCCCGCCGAGGAGGCGGCGCGCCGGTTGGGCTACGTCCGCGACGCGGCTGGTGAGCGCTTCGCCGGCATCGACATCGAGACCTCGCCGTTCTTCACCCGGATCACCAAGGACGCCGAGGAGGCCGACGCGGCCGTCGCCCGGGTCGCGGCGGCGATGCGGGTCGACCCGGTGAGCCTGCCGAACCATCCGAACATGCTGGTGGGCTCCCCGGACGAGGTCGCCGAGCGCCTCCAGGAACGCCGCGAGGCGTTCGGGATGAACTACATCACCGTCCAGCAGTCGGAGATCGAAAGCTTCGCTCCCGTCGCCGCGCGGCTGAGCGGGCGTTAGGAGATGGCCGCGGGGGGGGGGGGGGGGGGGGGGGGGGGGGCCCCCCCCCGCCCCCCCCCCCC
>NZ_CASGGV010000041.1:0-12722 GCF_949319125.1 Frankia sp. Hr75.2
GGGCCACGCCCCCGATCACGTCGGCGGCTCAGGCCGAGAGGTGCAACGGGAGCCTCTTCAGACCACGGACGACGACCTGCTCCCGGTAGGCGACAGTGTCCTCGGCCAGCGCGAACGAGCTGGTGCGGCTGATCAGCGCCCGAAAGGCGATCTCCGCTTCGAGGCGGGCGAGGGGCGCGCCGAGACAGTAGTGGATTCCGACACCGAGCCCGAGATGGCGCCGCGTCCGGTCGGACCTGGTGTAGCGAGCCACGAGGAACCGGTCGGGCTCGTCGAACGCCTCCGGATCCCGGTTGGCAGCCCCGATCATCATGATCGCACCGTCACCGCGCGTGAACGGACGTCCGCCGATCTCGGCGTCCGCGAGGACGGTGCGGGCGATGAACTGCACCGGCGGGTCGAACCGAAGCATCTCCTCGACCGCGGGTCCGACGAGGGCTGGATCCGCACGCAGCGCCGCGAGCTGCCCGGGGTTCCGCGTGAGCGCGAGAATCCCGCCGCTGATGAGATTCGCTGTCGTCTCGTAGCCGGCCACCAGCAACAGGGTGCACAGTTCGAGCAGTTCCCGTTCGGCGAGTATGTCACCGCGGTCATGGATGGCGACGAGCCGGCTGAGAAGGTCATCGCGCGGTTCCTCGCGGCGACGGGCGATCAGGTCGAGAAAGTAGGCGTCGAATTCCACGGCCGCCCGGTTACAGGCCGCCTTCTTCTCATCGGTCAGCAGATAGTAAGGGTCCAGTCCGAGGGTCAGCGCGTCCGCCCACCCCCCGAACTCCTCCTCGTCCGCGGCCGGCACGCCCAGCAGCCGGCTTATCAACCGCAACGGCAGCGGACGCGCGAACGCCGCGACCGCATCGATCTCGCCCCGCTCGATCGCCTCGTCGAGCAGCACGTTCGCGAGGGATGTCACCTGCGGAGCCAGGGCCTCGATGACCGCCGGGGTGAACGCCTTACCCACAAGGCGCCGCAGCCGGGTGTGATCGGGCGGGTCCGCCCGTAGCAGTGAACCGAGGCCGTCGTCCATTCCCGTGCGATAGTTGATGCCGTCGGTGTACCCGTGCCCAACCGCGGGATGCGTGAGTACGGCGGAGGCCTCGGCGAGGCGGGTCACCAGAGTGACCGTGCGGTCGGCGATCTCACCGGGGATGAAGGCGCCGACTTCACGGATCTTCCGATACCGAAGGTAGGGGTCCGCAAGCCGCGTCGCCGTCACCGCGGCGATGATCGCAGCGGTGCCTCCCTCGGATGTGTCGATGCCGTCCACCGTAGTCACTGACCGTCTCCTCCCCGCGCGACGTCGCCGCAGGCGCCGGCGCACCCCGCGGCGACCGGACGTTCTCACAGCACGACATACGAAATCGTGTCCGACACGTGTGCGCACGCAAAAAGTCAGCCGCCGCCTCTTGGGGCGACAACTTTCAATCATTCAATCGGTTCTCGTCGAACAGGCTCCGTACCAGGCCGCCGTCGTACTCCGCCGCACTTCTTTTATGCGCGGACAGCGACCGGAGCCCACGGGGTGAGGCCGATCTCAGATCGGTGACGGCGCGGCCGGCGTTTCGGCCGGCGGGCCTGCCACGGGAGCGCGGGGCTGGTAGGCCTCGGCGCGCTGACCGTGACGGCAGCCACCGGTCCCGACCGGCGCCACCGGCACGTCCGGCACGTCCGGCACGCTGTCCGCGCTCAACGCGGCGAGCACGACCGAGCGGACCGGTCGTTGGAATTCCGTCACGCCCACAGCCAGGGATTTACTGGAACCGGACCGGAAAGCGTTCGATGCCACGCAGGACGAGGTTCTTGCGGTAGGCGAGGTCGTCCGTGAGCAGCGTCATCGTTGTTTCCCTCCGGATGAGTTCCTGCAGCACGGCCTCCATCTCCAGGCGGGCAAGCGGCGCGCCGAGGCAGTAGTGGATGCCCAGACTGAAGGTGAGATGACGCTTCGCGGGTTGCTGGCCCACGTACCGGGTGATATCGAACCGCTCGGCGTCGGGGAACGCCTCCGGGTCCCGGTTGGCCGAGCCGAAGAGCAGAGCGACGCCGTCGCCCGCGCTGAACGTGTGCCCGGCGAGCTCGGTCTGCTCGTGGGCGAGGCGGCAACAGTGCCGAATCGCGAGCCGCGTTCCTGGCGTACCGACGAGCGGTGGACCGGCGTGCACGTCGCCCCGGCCGGCGAACAGCGCACAGCCTGATTGCACCATGCCGGGACCGACAGCAACGACTAGACAACACTATGAATCGGCGTGGGATATCGAGAGCTGGATCTGGCTGGTGGCGAGACCGTGATCCCCCTTCCACCCGACCGGCGGGGGGTGATCTTGCGGGGGGCTGGTTGATGTCGTCGATGAGGTGTCTGATCTGATGGCCCCGGCGTCCATACGGGCTGTGGAGAGGAGACTTCTGAATGGCCGTACCCGATGGCGAGCTTGACCTGCCCGTACCCGTACCGTGGGCAGCACGGTCACGGCCTGTCCGCCCGTGGGAGCAGCCGCGGGTGCCTCCTGGTCCGCCGGTCTCGGCCCAGCTGGCCGGGTTTCTAATCCAGTTCGCGCCGCTGCCTGCGGCCGTGGTGGGCTGGTTCCTTGCCGGGGCGCTGGCTCTCCCGGCGGAGGCCGGGGCGGTGGTGGGGTTCGTGGTCCACCAGCTTCTCCAGGGGTTTGTCGTTGTTCCGGCCCTGCTTTGGAAGAGATCAAAGCCGTGCGGCGAGCAGGTGCGCGACCGTGTCGTTGCAGCGGGCGTGCGGCTGGGTGTGACGGTGTCTGTGTGCGGACGCTGGGGAGCCGGCGGGGCCGGGTGCGCGGTGTAGGTGTTCTTCTCATGCCGCCGGGTCGGGTATGGGTGGTGGTGGCGGAGGATCTGGCGGTGACGAACCCGGCGGACCTTGACGCCCTTGTCGCACATCAACTCGCCAGAGCCCGCGCGGCGGCTTACCGCCTCGTCCTACCGCTGATGCTGGTGGTCTGGGTGGCGTTGGTGGTGCTGGCCGGTCAGGTGGCTCCTGACGGCGGGCTCGAGCTCGCCATTCAGACGGCCAGCTCGTCGGTCTGTGGGGGATAGGCGTACGGGTCCGGTCCCCCCTCGGACATCAGGCCCACCCGGATCATCCCGGCTCCACGGGCCACGGGCCACGGGCCACGGGCCGCGGGCTGCGTGCCTCGGCCCACGGCCCAGGCACGCGGGGCCCGGACCCGTCCTCGACGCGGTACATCGGTAGCCGGATGCTGAGCGCCGCCCAGACACGAGCCTCGCCGCGATCTGGTGGTTGGTCAGGCCTTCGGCGAGCGGCTGGACGACCTGGCTCCGCCCGGGCGCCGGGCCCTGCCGCAGCTGTGCAACAGACCTGAGGCGCTGATGTCCCGCCGTCAAGGGCGGCATCACGAACACCCGCCGGGAGCCACCCGGTCAATTCCTGCCGGATAATATCCCGGACCGATCATCTGTCTCACGAATGACATCTTCAGCATTGGTGCTCGGCTGTATTCCTCCGGCATTGTGTTACCTGTTGATAGCGGCGGATAGTGCCGTTCGTGTAACGGCTTGGGTGAACCTTGCGGAGGTAGGTAATGGGCGGCATGCGGAGGGGCTGGAACGTACGCCGGTCGGTGTGTGGTGGGATTGTCGCATCGGCGTTGGCGGTCGTGGTCACGGGATGTCAGGAGGGCGTCATCCCGGTCGACCCCGCAGCGCCGCCGCCCGCGGCGGCAGGGTCGGGGGCGACCGGGTCGGGGACGACCGGGCCGGCGGCCCCGCCCACGCAGGCCACCGTCGCGCCGGCGAGGATCCTGCGCGCGGGGGACTATGTGCTCACGGCGGGCGAGGAGACCGCGGGCTTCGAGAGCTCGGGCGGCGCTGGCGACGAGAACAGCGACAGCAGCGCGATTCGCGCCCAGGTCGCCGCATGCGTCGGAGTCCCCGACTACAATCCGTCGCCGCCATCGGACGAGACGACGGGCGACACTTTCACCAACACCGAGGAATCTGATTTCCAGGCAATCAGCCGGGCGAAGGTTCTTTCTGAGAGCCAGATCCGCCGGAACGCCCAGATCGTGACCAGCCCTGGTTTTGGTGACTGCTACCGCACGGCGTTGGAGAACCAGCTGGCGGGCGAGGACGAGAACGGCTTCACCTACGAGATCGTCGCGGTCGAGACACCGTCCCCGCCGCGGGGGGCCACCGCGCTGGTCCGCACCTCGATGGGCATCACGGACGAATACGGCACCTACGGTTACGTCTTCGACACGATCTATTTCTACGTCGGCCAGGTGGCCGTCGAGCTCGACGTCATCAACATCCAGGACGTCCCGCCGCCGATCATCGAACAGGGCCTCATCGACCAGATCGCCGACAAGTTGACCAACCAGTAGCCACCCGGCCGCCGCACAACCGGCCGGGACAGGGAGCCGGCCAAGGACGACTACCTCGTCGTCGGCGCCCCAGATGCAGGTACGGGGCCGCTTTTCCCGCTTCGCGCCTCTACGCGCGCTGGCGCGCTTCCGGCCGAACATCGCTATCTGCCCACGCGCCCTCTCCAGGACGCAACAGCCTGATGTAGGGATTGCGCCAGGTTGCTCACCCCGCACATGCTTACCGAACATGGACTACCGCGTACTCGGCCGCACCGGCGTGCGGGTCTCCCCGCTCTGCCTGGGTGCGATGATGTTCGGGACCTGGGGCAACCAGGACCACGACGACTCAATAAAGATCATTCACAGGGCGTTGGACGCCGGCGTCAACTTCGTCGACACCGCGGACGCCTACTCCGCCGGCGAGTCCGAGGAGATCGTCGGTAAGGCGCTGGCCGGCCGCCGCGACGACGTCGTGCTCGCGACCAAGCTGTACATGCCGATGGACCGGGGCCCAACCGGCGCGGCCTGTCACGGCGCTGGATCGTCACCGAGGTGGAGAACAGCCTGCGGCGGCTCGGCACCGACTGGATCGACCTCTATCAGGTGTATCGTCCCGACCCGTCGACCGACATCGACGAGACGCTCGGCGCGCTCACCGACCTCGTCCGGGCCGGCAAGATCCGCTACTTCGGCAGCTCGACGTTCCCGGCGCACGAGGTGGTCGAGGCACAGTGGGTGGCCGAGCGCCGCAACCGCGAGCGGTTCGTCACCGAGCAGCCGCCGTACTCGCTGCTCGTCCGTGGGATCGAGGCCGATCTGCTGCCCGTGGCACAGAAGTACGGACTCGGGGTGCTGCCGTGGAGCCCGCTGGCCGGCGGCTTCCTGTCCGGGCGCCACACCCGCGACGGCGGCGAGGTCACGAGCACCCGGATGTCCCGGGTGCCGAACCGGTTCGATCTGTCCGTGCCCGCGAACCAGCGCAAGGTCGAGGCTGCGATCGCGTTCGCCGACCTCGCCGCCGAGGTGGGTGTCACGCTGATCGAGCTGGCGCTGGCGTTCGTGCTGAGCCACCCGGCGGTGACGTCGGCGATCATCGGCCCGCGCACGATGGAGCACCTGGAAAGCCAGCTCACCGGCGGCGCCGTCACCCTGGACGAGGCGACGCTGGACCGGATCGACGAGATCGTCCCGCCTGGCGTCAACGTCAACCCGGAGGACGCCGGTTATGTCCCGCCGTCCCTGGCCCAGCCCGCGCTCCGCCGGCGCTGACCCTCACGTTCGTTCGCGGCGTCCAGAGGTCCGGTCGCCACTCGTGGTCGCCCCGACCTCGGAGTCCACCGTCCGTCGCACACGCATCCTCGGCGGGCTGATCAGCGAATATCGCAACGACGCCGGACACCTCCTGCGGAAGATCGCATCATCCGCAGGAGGCCGGCTCACAGGCCGAATCGGGATTCTGGAGCCCCACAGGCTCATGCAGGCCCAAAAGCCCAGGCGACGGTCCGCGGCGACGGCCACCCGGGGATCGGGCCGCTCAGCCGGCCGCCTTCTCCAGGACGTGCACGCCGCAGGCACTGCCGAGTCCGATGACGTGGGCGAGCCCGACGCGCGCGCCCTCGATCTGCCGGTCCCCGGCCTCCGCGCGCAGGTGCTGGCAGATCTCCCAGATGTTGGCGATGCCGGTCGCGGCGATCGGATGCCCCTTGGACTCCAGCCCTCCGCTGACGTTGACCGGTGTCCGGCCGTCCCGCCAGGTCGCCCCGGAGTTGAAGAAGTCGACCGCGCCGCCCTGCTCGCACAGCATCAGGTTGTCGTAGTGCACCAGTTCGGCGGTGGCGAAGCAGTCGTGCAGCTCGACGAGGTCCAGCTCGTCCGGACCGATGCCGGCCTGCTCGTAGGCCCGTGTCGCGGCCTGCCGGGTGAGGGTGTTGACGTCCGGGAGGACCTGGCAGGCGTCCTGCCAGGGGTCGCTGGTGAGCACCGAGGCACTGATCTTCACCGCGCGCCGGCGCTGCTCCGGGGAGAGCGTCCGCAGCCTGCGGTCGCTGACGACGACCACCGCGGCGGCGCCGTCGCAGTTCGCCGAGCACATTGGACGGGTGTTCGGGTAGGCGATCATGACGTCGTTCATGATCTGCTCGACGGTGAACCTCTTCTGGTAGGCGGCCAGCGGGTTGAGCGTCGAGTGCGCGTGGTTCTTCTCCGCGATCCGGGCGAACAGCTCGAAGCTGGCGTCTCCGTAGCGGTGGCCGTACTCCAGGCCGATCTGCGCGAACACGCTCGGCATCGAGTCCGTGCCGACCCTGCCCTCAAGCGGCGTGATCGCCCCGAACCGCCCGGTGGGTGTCCAGGTTCCGCCCTTGTCCTGGCGCGGGGGAGCGCCGAGCAGTCCGGCGCCCGAGAGCATCTCGACCCCGACGGCCAGGCCGAGGTCCGCCTCGCCGGCCTTGATCTCCAGGAGCGCGACGCGCAGCGCGGTGGCGCCGGTGGCGCAGGCGTTGGCGACGTTGTAGACCGGAATGCCGGTCTGGCCGATCTGCTTCTGTATCTGCTGGCCGAAGCTGGAGCTCCCGGCGGTCAGGCTGCCGGCGGCGAGCACGCCGATGTCCCTGATGCCGACCCCGGCGTCGGCGAGCGCGGCCAGCGCCGCCTCGGACGCGAGGTCGACATGGTCCCTGCCCGGGTGCTTGCCGAACTTCGTCATCGAGATCCCGAGGATCCAGACGTCCTCCGCCATCGCGGACCTTCCCCTCGTCGCGACGAGCCTGCTCAGGCGGGCTCGAACCCATAACCGACCGCCTCGACGCCCGCGCTGTCCGCGCCGAGCGGAACGGTCGTCAGCCGCACCCGCATCCCGAGCCGCACGTGCTCCGGATCCGGATCGATGTTCACCAGATTGCCTCGCACGAGGGTCCCGCCACAGTCGACGATCGCGGCGACGAACGGCACGGGGACACCCGGCGGGGCCACCGCCACGATCGAGAACGTGTACAGCGTCCCCTCGCGCGGGATCTCGACGGTACGGAACGTGGTGTTGTCGCACGCCGCGCACGCGTTGCGGCGGTCGAAATACCGCGCGGAACACTGTTCGCACTCGTGCGCGACGAGATGTGGCTCGCCGTCCAGCACGAGATAGTCCACCAGCGAAATGCGATCCGCCACCACATGCTCCCCACGTCCGAGCGCGCGTCGCGGCAACCGCGCACGCATCACCGACACTCCGGCGTCCCGGGAACGACTATCAGCGCACTGATGTTGGTGTGTACACCTGTCACCAGAAGCTTGTGTTCGTCCTTCTCCCCAGGGTGTGCGAGGCCTGCCCGGGTGTTACCGGACGGATTCTTCGGCCAGGTTGCCTGCCTGGTTCGCCAGCGTCCTTATTTACACTAGGTTGAAGTACATGTACTGTCAACCCGGTTCGCTGGAGGGAGGATGGGGATGAAGGTTTCCCTGACGGTGTCGGACTTTCTGGACCGGGCGGAGACGGTGTACCCGGACAGCCTGGGGGTGGTCGACGAGCCGGGCGGGCCGGGAGCGTGGGGCCGGGTGTCCTACGGGGAGCTGGCGGGCCGGGCGCGGGGGGTGGCGGTCGGGCTGGACCGGCTGGGCGTGGGGGTCGGAGAGCGGGTGGCGATCGTGTCCCCGAACTCGGCCCGCTTCCTGGCCTGCTTCTACGGAGTGTCCGGCAGCGGGCGGGTGCTGGTCCCGGTGAACTACCGGCTGGGCGCCGAGGAGATCTCCTACATCCTCGAGCACTCCGGGGCGCGGCTGCTGCTGGTGGACCCCGACTACGCCGAGCTGCTCGCCGAGGCGAAGGTGCCGGACAGGCTGGTCCTGGACGGCGCCACCGACAGCGAGCTGTTCGCTCCGGCGCCGCCGGGAGCGCCGGCCGGGTGGGAGCCGGACGAGGACGCGGTGGCCACCCTCAACTACACGTCGGGGACCACCGCCCGGCCGAAGGGCGTGCGGCTGACGCACCGCAACTGCTGGCTCAACGCCGCCTCGTTCGGCTGGCACACCGGTGTCAGCGACCGGGACGTGCTGCTGCACACCCTGCCGATGTTCCACGTCAACGGCTGGGGCATGCCCTACGCGGTCACCGGGATGGGCGGCAGCCATGTGATCATCCGGAAGATCGACGGTGAGGAGATCCTGACGCGCGTCGCCGCCGAGGGCGTCACCCTGCTGTGCGCCGCCCCGGCGGTCATCGCCTCCGTCCTCGACGCCGCCGCCCGCCGCGTCGCCGAGAACCGACCCGTCCCAGGCCGGGACACGGTCCGGGTCGTGGTCGCCGGCGCCCCGCCGCCCAGCGCGATGATCGCCCAGGTCGAGGAGGATCTCGGCTGGGAGTTCATCCAGATCTACGGGTCGACGGAGGCCTCGCCGCTGCTCACGATCAACCGGGCCCGGCCCGGCTGGGCGGCCCTGCCCACCGAGGAACGTGCCCGGCGGCTGGCCGCCGCCGGCCCCCCCGCCCTCGGCGTCCGGCTGACCACCGACTCCACCGGCGAGGTCCTCATCCGCTCCAACCACGTCTTCGACGGCTACTGGGACCAGCCCGACCAGAGTGCCGAAGCCCTGCGCGACGGCTGGTTCCACACCGGCGACGGCGGCATCGTCACCGACGCGGCCCTGACTCTCACCGACCGCAAGAAGGACGTCATCATCACCGGCGGTGAGAACGTCTCCTCCATCGAGGTCGAGGACACCCTCTACCAGCATCCCGATGTCGTCGAGGCGGCCGTCATCGGTGTTCCCGACGCCAAATGGGGTGAGACCGTCAAAGCCCTCGTCGTGCTCCGTCCCGGTACCACCGTGACGTCGGAGCAGCTCATCACCTTCTGCCGCGACCGTATCGCGCACTACAAATGCCCGACCTCCGTCGAGCTCCGCCCCTCGCTCGAACGCACCGCCACCGGAAAGCTGCAGAAGTTCAAGCTCCGGGCGCCCTACTGGAAAGACCACGAACGGCAGGTCAACTGACATGCCAGGCCCAGCCCAGAACACCCAAAGCATCCAGAACACCCAGAACACCCAGAGCGGCCCGCCCGGCCTGTCCGGCGTCCGCGTCGTCGACTTCGGCCACCAGCTCGCGGGCCCGCTGACCGCGCTGTTGCTCGCCGAGGCCGGCGCCAGCGTCGTGCACGTGGACCAGCCCGGCTCGGACCGGGCCTCCGATCCGGTCGACGCCTACGTCAACCGCAGCAAACAGCGGATCACCCTGGACCTCGGACGCGACGCCGACCGGGCCACGGCCCTCGAGCTCGTGGCGCGCGCGGACGTGCTGATCGAGAACTTCCGGCCGGGCGTCATGGACCGGCTCGGTCTCGGGGCCGCGTCGGTCCGGGCCACCAACGAACGGCTCGTCTACTGCTCGCTCCCGGGGTTCGCCGGCGACGATCCCAAGGCCTCGCTCGCCGCGTGGGAGGGCATCGTCCAGACCGCCGTCGCCGGTTACCGTCCGCTGCGGGAGCACTGGGATCCCTCGGGCCGCCGGCGGGTGGAGGTACGGGACCCGACGGCGCCGCTGTTCACCCCGATCACTACGGCGTCCAACTTCGGCGCCCTGATGGGGGCGGTGTCGGTCGTCATGGCACTGATCGCGCGGGAGCGCTCGGGCCGGGGACAGCGGGTCGAGATCCCGCTCGCCGAGGCGTTCGCGGAGGCATACAGCACCATGCTGGGGATGCGGGTGTACGAGAACCCGTTGATGGGCGACAGCCACCTGCTGCGAGACCTCACCTACGAATGCGCGGACGGCGGGATCATCGACCTCTCGCCGTATTCCAAGTTCGTCATCCCCCTCCTCACGGCAGCGGGAGTGGCCGAGGAGTGGGAGCGCCTGGGCCTCATCGACGTCGCGGCCCGCGACTTCTCGCTGGAGCATCGCGACCAGGCCATGGCGATGTTCGCGGACCTGGTCCGCAGCCGGCCGGCGTCCTGGTGGGACGAGGTGGCGGCCCACGCGCGGATGCCGGTGTCGATGGTCCGGACGCCCGCCCAGTGGGTCGCCACCGAGCAGGCGGTGCGCTCCGGGACCGTCCTGACGCTCGACGACCCGCTGGCCGGCCCGACCGTGATGCCCGGCCGCAGCTTCGACCTGTCCCGGGCGCCCGCCCCGCCGCGGCCCCGCCACCTGCCCGACCAGGACCGCGACGCGCTGCTCGCCGAGCTGCGCGGCGCGCCCGCCCGCGTCGGCCACCCGCCCGCGTCGGCCACCAGGCCGCGCCGGCGGGGGCCGCAGTGGATCTTCCGCTCAGCGGCTTCACCGCGCTCGACGTCAGCCAGGCGGTCGCCGGCCCCACCGCGGCCCGGCTGCTGGCCGACTTCGGCGCTGATGTGATCAAGGTGGGCAACCCGGTGCCCGCGGTGACCGACGGCATCGTGGGCCAGCTCCACCGCGGCAAGCGCGCCGTGCTCCTGGACGCCAGCAGCGCGCCGGGAGCTCGGCTCACCGCCGAGCTGATCCGGCGCTCGGACGCGCTGGTCACCAACTTCACGCCGATGTCGCAGGCCCGGTACGGCATCGACTACGAGCGCGTCAGCGCGCTGAACCCCGAGCTGGTGCACTGCTCCATCACCGCCTACGGCCTGAGCGGGCCGTGGGCGCACCGCCGGGGCTACGAGAACCAGTGCAACGCGGCCACGGGCATGAGCTGGCGGTACGGGCACCGCTTCGGCTGGACGCTCTACCAGCCGACACCGATCAACGACGCCGGCACCGGCATTCTCGGTGCCTACGCCGTGGCCGTCGCCCGCTTCGCCCGGCTGAAGGGTGGGGGCGGCCAGCGTCGCTCGCCCAGGGGTCGACGTTCCACCAGGCCCCGTACCTCGTTGCGGAGGCGCGGGAGAGTGCGCAGGCGCCGGGGAGTGCGGACGGGCCGGACGCGCTGCGTAACGAGTACGGCAGCAGCGCGCTGTACCGCTTCTACCAGGCACGGGACAGCTGGTTCTTCCTGGCCGCGCGCCCGGGGGAGCTGACGGCCCTCCTGCGCGTGACCGGTCTCGACGATCGGAAGGGTCCCGACGGCCAGGGCGGTTCCGACGGCCAGGACAGCGCCGAGAGCTGGCCGGACCCGGGCGGCCCGCTGGCCCGCGACCTGGAGACGCGCTTCGCGCAGCGGCAGGCCGCCTCCTGGATCGAGCGGCTGGCGTCGGCCGGCGTCGCCGCGCACGTGGTCGTCTCCATCGACCAGGCGGTCGACTACCTGCACCGCCGTGGCGTGGTCTACTTCGAGCGCGGCCCGGGCGGGACCGACGTGCCCCGGCCGGGCATCGGCCGCTGGCTGTCGGAGACCCCACCGGTGGTGGGCACGAACCCCGGGCCGATCGGCTCCCAGGCCGTCGAGATCCTCGCCGGCCTCGGGCTGACCGAGCCGGAGATGAAGGAGCTGGCCGAGGCGAACGTCCTCTGCCTGCCGGACCGGCTGCCCGAGCTGCGCAGACTCACCTGACCGGGGTGAGACAGCGGCGGCCGATAATTCGGTCGCCGGAGTCCTCGACCACGGATACGGTGCCCGGTGCCCGATGCGATCTTCGCTCATCCCCGCCTTGCACCCATCTATGACGCTCTCGATGGAGGCCGCAACGATTTGACGGCCTACCTCGACATCGTCGACGAGCTAGGCGCAGACCATGTCCTTGACGTCGGTTGCGGGACGGGATGCCTGGCGATCTTGCTGGCCGATAGTGGTCGTACGGTCGTGGGTGTCGACCCGGCCGAAGCATCGCTTGAGGTCGCGAAGTCGAAGGATCGAGCCGGAAAGATCACCTGGGTGCATGGCGATGCCACGACTGTGCCGACGACCGATATCGATCTTGCGGTGATGGCGGGGAATGTGGCGCAAGTTTTTCTCACTGATGACGAGTGGATCCGGACTCTCCAGGGCATCCGGACCGCACTTCGCCCAGATGGTTACCTCGTGTTCGAAACAAGGCGCCCTGAACGTCGGATTTGGGATGAATGGGCTGCTGACGCTGGTCAGGTCATCGTCGACATTCCGGAGGTCGGAACGGTGGAGCGGCGCTTCAAGGTTACCGACGTGAGCCTTCCGTTCGTCTCTTTCTGCTATGTATACAGGTTCCTGACGGACGGATCGGTCGTCACCTCGGAATCGATCCTTCGGTTCCGCGGCAGAGCCGAAGCGGAGACGAGCCTGGTCGCTCATGACTATCGAGTGCTGGACGTGCGAGAAGCCCCTGATCGCCCAGGTCGAGAGTTCGTGTTTATCGCACAGCGCGCGACCTGAGATGGCAACTTCTCGATAATTCGCCTACCGTCTGGGGAATCGAACGTAGTGTGTGTTGGATGGACCTCGTCGCTGCGGGTTGGTTGGCCGGTCTGCCCAGTGGTCGGCACTCGAACCAAATACCGCTCAA